>CAYTND010000087.1:0-8027 GCA_964438965.1 uncultured Pirellulales bacterium | reverse complement strand
AGAAAGAAACCATCCTTTGTCCGTTCTCAGGGATTGGAATTCTATTTGGCTCCGACCATTACGACAGTAAAGTGGGGAAGGACGCCCACGCAAAGGGGTGGAAAAACTGTGGTCATTACGGACAAGCTCATTACCATCCCCAATCCGGCTATAGATGCCGGTGTTCTCATTCCTGGCTTTAACGATGATTACAAGGGCAAAGCCCCGGACATGGGCGCATTTGAAAGAGGAAACTCACCCTTGAAATTTGGACGTCATGCGCAGGGACAAACTTTTCTCACACCGTGGGAAGAGTTTTGATGGATCGTGTGGATTTCCAAAAGTGTCTAATGCTCTGTCAAGCCTCAGTAGTTATAGAATTTCTAACGGCCCCCCCCTTTTTTAAGGTGCTGTTTTCCGCAGTCCCGAAAGTCCGCTTGGGGACGCCTTCCGGTGGGACGCCTTGCGGCGCAATCGCTCGTAAATACTGTTCGGAATTAAATTTGACAAATCTCCACCTAATGAGGCGATCTCGCGAATCAAGGTTGAGCTGGTGAAGCCATACTGCTCGCTGGTCATAATAAAAACCGTTTCTATGCCGGCCACAGCCCGGTTGGTCATAGCAAGCTGGAACTCATACTGGACGTCGGTAAGACTTCGCAGGCCTCGCAGGATGACATCGCCCTTTTTCTTGGCGGCGTATTCAACCGTCAGCCCATCAAAACTCTCTACCGAGACGCCCGTCATCCGTCTTTCGCGGATTAGCTCAGCTATCATCTCCACACGCTCTTCGGGCGTGAAGAGTTGATTTTTGACCGGACTTCGCCCAATCGCGATGATAAGCTCGTCAAAGATTTTCATACCGCGGTCGATAACGTCCAGATGCCCGTTTGTTATCGGGTCGAACGAGCCGGGGAAAATTGCTCTTACACACTTTCCTGACATAAGCACACCCAAAGGAATTTAAAATTTAAAATTTAAGATTATCAATGCAGGATAGCACAGGTTCGGGCAATAATCAATAATCAATAATCATTTCTGGGATTCGCCTCAGTTGGAATTTTTGAGCCAGTGATCCAGCCAGCTTATTACGGTTTCGTGCCAGAGGATGGAATTTGCCGGCTTGAGAACCCAGTGATTTTCGTCGGGGAAGTAGAGCAACTTGCTGGGAATTCCGAGGCGCTGGAGGGCATTAAAGGTGCCGAGTCCCTGGGTATCGGCCACTCGAAAGTCCAGTGCACCGTGGATAACCAGCATTGGGGTCTTCCAGTTTTTGACGAAATTTACGGGATTGTGCTTCTCATAGCCGGCCGGGTTGTCCCAGGGCGTGCCGAGGTGGTCCCACTCGGGGAACCAGAGTTCCTCGGTGTCGAAGTAGGCCATTCGCTCATCAAGATTGCCGTCGTGGTTCACCAGGCAGCGGAAACGGTTGGGCCATTTGCCTTCTATCCAGTTAATCATATAACCGCCGAAAGAAGCACCAAGGGCGCCGACCCTGTCGCGGTCCATCCAGGGATAACGTTTTAATGCGGCGGCCAGCCCTTTCTGCAGGTCTTTTAGAGGCTTGCCGCCCCAGTCGCCCCGGATGGAATCGGTGAAGGCCTGTCCGTATCCGGTAGAGCCGTGGAAATCCACCATAACCGCAGCATAGCCTGCTCCTGCGTAGGCCTGTGGGTTCCAGCGGTAATGAAAACTGTTGCCGAAAGAGCCTTGAGGGCCTCCGTGAATCAGAAAAGCCACAGGGTATTTCTTGGCAGGGTCAAAATCCACAGGTTTGACTATATAGCAATAGACCGTTTCATCGTTCCATCCGGCGAATGTAAACTGCTCATATTCGCCTATGCGAACAGCGGCAATTTTTTCGGCGTTGATATTGGTGATTTTGCGTACATTGCTGCCATCAGGTTCAACTGAATGCAACTCCACAGGACTGCGCAGATTACTCAGACCATAAATAATCCTGTCCGCTGCGATACAAGGTGAACTGATGCGGCCTTCTTTTACAATGGTTCGAACGGCACCGGTTTTTACATTGATAGCGAACAGAGATTTTTGGCCCACATTGGTTGCCGTGGCGTAGATTGTTTTGCCGTCCGCCGAGAAGCAAAACGAGGAGGGGCTGCGGTCCCAGTTTTCCGTCAGAACCCGCTGCTTACCGTCAGGCCAGCGGCGCAGGACAATTCGAAAACGGTCGGATTCATAACGGGGTCTGGCCATAGCTAAGTAAGCCAATGTCCTGCCATCGGGAGAGAAAACAGGATTAGTATCCCAAGCTTTATTGTCTTTAGTCAAACATTTGAAGGGTTCGGAACCGTCAATGGGTGCCCGGTAAAGATTGAAGTTGGTTGACCAGGGTTCTGTTCGGCCCACATTCCGTGCGGTAAAAATAAGTCCTTTGCCGTCCGGAGTGAATGTAATCTCCTCCGGGCCGCCGAAAGGTTTGGAAGGAGTATCGGCATCCATACCCTGCATAACGTCTATCGGGTCACCACCCGCCGACGGCATCACAAACAGATGCGAACGCCGGCCATCTTTCCAGGTATCCCAGTGACGAACAAAGATTCGGTCGTAGATTCGTCCGCTTGTTTTTCTTTGCTCGATTTTATCGAGTTTGTCCTTTGTGTCGGCTGCCGTCTTGCAGTCCGGGAAGACCTCCATAGTAAAGGCGATATGCTTCCCATCGGGTGAGACGAGAAGATTTGCGACGTCAAGAGGCAGGTCTGTAACTTGCCGGGCTTCTCCGCCATCAATTCGAATGCGCCATACCTGTGCGGAGTCCGACCGGGTAGAAATAAACCAGAGAGACTTGCTGTCCGGTGCCCAGCGGGGATTAGAGTCCCCTTCCGGATGAGATGTTAAACGGCGAAGACCTGTCCCGTTGGTGCCGAGAAGCCAGAGGTCGGTTCGCCCCTTATCTGCTTCGAGGTCGGTCTCTTGCAGTGTAAAAACAATCCATTTGCCATCCGGTGAAACCTGTGGGTCGGAGAGCCGGTCCATTGCCAACATATCTTGAACGGAAAATGGATGAGTCTGCTCAGGAAGAGCCACGGGGTTGCCACTAAGTGGGGTCCCGACAACAGAGCAGGCATTTACAAATACAAGAAAAAACAAAGACGAAGATATAAGACGCATAATTTTCCCCTTCTTATGTTGTATCCGTATTACACCTGAGCTTCTTTGGTTAGTGTAACGGGGATATCGAGCCAGAATGTTGAGCCTTTACCGGGTTCGCTTTGAAGCCCGATGCTGCCTGCGAGCATAGCAGCTAATTCGGTGCTAATGGTAAGCCCCAGGCCGGTGCCGGCTGATTCACGGGTTATAGAGCCGTCAACCTGCCGGAATTTTTCAAAAATCTTTTCCCTGTCAGATTCAGCAATGCCGCAGCCGGTGTCACTTACTGCAATCCGAACCGTCTTTTGGGTTCCACCAGCAGGTGTCCTGCGGACCGCAAGGCGGGGTCCCTCATCCGCCATTTTGTCGGGTTCCCATTTCGCGACGTAGGGAGGCCTGCGAAATGGGGCCCCGGCTCGAATTTCAATTCTGCCTCGCGGGGATGTAAACTTAACGGCGTTACTTAAAAAATTGTACAGTATCTGCTGGACTTTGCCGGTATCCGTCGAAAGAATCGGTATATCAGGATCGACCAGCAGTTTGATTTTTATTTTCTTTTCCTTAATCAGCAGTGAGAAAGATGAAACCAGAGCATTACATAACTGCTGGATGGAGGTTTTTTCTATGTGTAGTTCCATTTTTCCGGCCTGGGTTTTCGCCAGGTCAAGCAGGTCGTTAATCATATTCAAAAGACTATTACCGCTGGTGATGATGTTCTCTGCATATCTTTGTACTTTATCTTTTTTTAAGAGCTGAGGTTTTTCCCGCAGGACCTGCGCAAAGCCAAGAATTGCATTCAACGGCGTTCTGAATTCGTGGGAGATATTGGCTAAGAACTCGCCTTTTAGCTTGTTGGCTTTGAACAGTTCGATATTTCGTTCAGAAAGTTCTACGATTTTAGTATCGAGCTGCTTATTTGCCTGGCGGAGTTTTTCCTGTGCGGCCTGCAGCCCATCCAGCATGTTGTTGAAAGCATTTGCCAGCTTCTCATATTCGTCGCCGGTTTTTATTGCGCTTCTGATATCGAGATTTCCCTCGGCGACGTTGTTTGCGATTGCCCTGAGCTGTCGGATAGGTCGCAGGATGACCCGCTGAGTTATCCAGTAGAAAACAACGATGGCGCCGATGCCGCCGATGAGACCGGCAACAAAAATGAAGAGAAGATTCATAAATTTAGTATCTCTGATTTCACCCACAAGGTCTCTGGATTGAATGACTACCGCCCCTATCAACTCATTAGGTGAAAATGCACCGGCAGAACCCTGCGGATCGTGGCACTTTATACAGTTATCAGTTGCCCTGAAGATTCGCACATAAGTGCTCTGGATGGCACCGTTGTATTCGGTCAATGCGATATTTTCGTCTGCGGTCTCTTCGGCTTTTAGAGATTCAACCATCTGTTTCTCCGAAAGGAGTCCTTCGGACTGCTCGTCGGCTAACCGCTGGTTCTGTTTTTCATCGCTTTTTTCGAAGCGAATCCATCGCATATCGGGGTTGTTTACATCCATCACCAGCCCGATGTTGTTCAATGCAGGAAGGGTAGTTTGGCTGGGGTCTTTTAGCTGGAAGTGTCGGTCGAGCAGTGCCTGCGACCTTGCTCTGCCTGTATCGAGCAGGTTTTTTTTGATAAGCTGCCCCATCCAGATATAGGGCAGAAGAAGCGCAATCGTTAAGATAAAGACCACCGCGGCGCCAAAGGTGATTCTACACTTTTTCGCCAGCGACAACGGTGATAACCGTAATAGCCCCAAGAGCTTTTGCCAGATGTGTTTTAAGTTAATCCGCATAAATTCAATATCCGTCGCCAGCTATCATTTTTGCTCATTGGTTTTTTGCGAGGGTTTATGCGAGTGCCTTTGTGTTCGCAGATTTAACTCATCGAGCTGTTTCTGGTCCACTTCGCTCGGCGCATCGGTTAAAAGACACTGGCCTCGCTGGGTCTTCGGAAATGCAATGACATCTCTGATATTTTCCGTTCCGGTCAGCAGCATAACCAGCCTGTCGAGGCCGAAGGCTATTCCGCCGTGCGGTGGGGCGCCGTAATCCAACGCCTTCAAAAAGAAACCAAATTGCTGTTGTGCCTGGTCTCTTGATATATTGAGCAGGTCGAAGACCTTTTGTTGAACTTTCGGGTCATGGATACGAATACTCCCGCCGGCGATTTCAGAACCGTTGACGACGATATCGTAGGCCTGCGAACAAATGTTGGCAGGGTCGGGCCGGCAACGCCGGCCTCTAGCAAACCCGCCTTCGGCGGGAAGCTTGTCCAGGTCCTCCTCAATGGGAGAAGTGAACGGATGGTGGAGTGAGTCGTAGCGTTTTTGGTCTTCGTTCCATTCGAACAGCGGAAAGTCCACTACCCATACGAACTCGAAGTGTTCCTGGCCGTAAAGTTTCAGGTCGCGGGCGAGTTTGCACCGCAAAGGAGCCAGGGCTTTGTTGGCGGCTGCTTCCTTATCAGCGACAAACAAAAGCAAATCGCCCTGTTTTGCTTTGAAGCGTTCGATTATCTGCTGCTGAGCTTCGGGGCTGAAGAACTTTGCACAACCGCCGAGCAGTAAGAGCTTATCGTTCTCTGTTTTGACTTTTGACCAAGCCAGTCCCTTGGCGCCGTAATCGGCCACGAAGTTAGTGAGGGTCTTTTCGATATCGCTTCTGGAATACTTTTCACCGTCGGGGACGCAAAGCCCTTTTACTATCCCGGCATTTTCAATCACCGAAGTAAATACCTTGAAGGAGCTTTGTTGGGCGATATCTGAAACGTCCTTTAGCTTCATATCGAAACGTAAGTCCGGCCTGTCGGTGCCGTAGTCAGCCATCGCCTCTTTATAGGAAATCCGCCGTATCGGTACCGCCACATCCACGTCCAGTATCCGCTTGAAGATTCGGGCTACTAAGTTTTCACTGACGCCGATGACATCGTTACTATCGACAAAGCTCATCTCGACATCGATTTGTGTGAATTCGGCCTGTCTGTCGGCGCGGGGGTCTTCATCACGAAAGCATCGGACTATCTGGAAATATTTATCAACACCGCTGACCATTAAAATCTGCTTAAAGAGCTGCGGTGATTGTGGCAGTGCGTAGAAACAGCTTGTATGAAGTCTGCTGGGCACGAGGAAATCTCTTGCGCCTTCCGGCGTACTCTTGGCTAACATCGGTGTTTCGATTTCCCAGAAACCCAACTGGTCGAAATAGTCCCGCACAACCATTGTAACCCGATGCCGAGTGTGCAGTTTCTGCTGCATCTGGGGTCGACGAAGGTCAATATATCGGCTGGCCAGACGCAACTCCTCGCCTGTTTTGTCGGCACTATCCATTTCAAACGGTGGTGTCTTTGAGACATTGAGGATTTGCAGTTCTTCGACAGCGACTTCTATCTGGCCGGTCGGCAGCTTGGGATTTTCCATACCCTCACTTCTCGGCTGAACAAGGCCTTCGGCCGTAATTACCCATTCACAGCGGGCTGTTCTTGCCAGCTCATGTGCCTGGGGTTGAGTTTCGGGGTCAAAAACTAACTGGGTCAAACCTTCTCTGTCGCGCAGGTCGATGAATACCAGGTTTCCATGGTCGCGGTACGAATGAACCCAGCCAGCCAGCGTTACTTTTTTACCGGCATCATCAAGCCGAAGCTGGCCGCAATTATGTGTTCTTTTGAGCATAGCAAAAATCTCTCTAAAAAAAACGATAGTCTGGATACCCGCATTCGCGGGTTTGAATCCCGCACCCCGCTTTTGCGGGGACAAGTTCACACCTGCAAATGCAGGGCGGGAATGACACAAGAACAGGATAGCCAAATAGGGTTGCCTCGTCAATAACATTTTGATGTCCGCCGCTCGGCGGTTTGTTAATATTTGACTTTTGGCCTGCTGCTAATAACTGCTTATTTTGACTTTTGTTGGAGCAGAAACTGTTGTAGGCCCTGGAGGTCGTCGGTATTTAGCAGGTCAACGCCGATTGACAGCAGCTCCCGCCAGAGCGTTTGGCGTGCCGGCGAGGGTTTGTCAGGGGTCGCCCAGAATCTGATGCGTTGGCCTTTTTTATGTGCGGTTTCGACGATTTTTTTCAATTTTCTACGTTCATTTGCAGGCATAGAGCCGGTGCCCTTATATGAGAAATGTCTCGACCAGTTATCACTGATAACGGGAATGAGGGTCGCCGGGGCGTCAGATTCCAAATCTTCAAGCCTGCCATCGTAGCCGGCATAACGGATTGCCTCTGATTCCATCAGTCCGCGTGGTCGATTGCCGGATACAATGGCAACCACCGCTTTATCGGTTCGGCCGTTTGAGTCAAAGGTGGTAAAAATACTCTCGTAATCGGCTAACATTTTGCTGAGCACTTTGTAGGTTGCCACGGCTTCGGTCTTGATGTCAATGAATAAAGTGAACTGTGGGCCATTTGGATAAACCCGTCCGGCGTTTTGGGCTATGCGCCTGCTCAGCGGTTCAAGATAGAGCAACCGCAACGTTCGATTTGGCGTTATTTCATCTGAATCGTGAGCAACGTACAAATCACCATCAACGAGATGGATGTCTGCCTCAACGCTGGTAAAGCCGTGATCCAACGCATCGAACAGAGGGCGGTCGTGCTCATAGTCGTTATGGGCATGGGCTCTGGGCAGGGGTGTGGGGCCGGCGGGAGCGGAAAAATTTCCACACGAACAGATGAGCAGGATTGATACCAGTCCGCCCAAAATATGGCGGATTGCGATTACAGATTTAGCTCTCATTTAAGTATCTCTTTACATTTTTCCGTCAATAATCAAATACTCGTACCCGTTTCACGAGTAACACGAGTACGGGTAAATGATACCTTAGTTACCACTTTGTTCTTTTAACATGTTGCGAAGATAAACGTTCTCGTTGCCGTTCCAGTGTTTAGAACAGATGTCAATATCGCCATCAACAACGACATGTGCTGCCTTTGCTTCGTAG
>CAYTND010000086.1:0-8032 GCA_964438965.1 uncultured Pirellulales bacterium | reverse complement strand
AGAGCGAAAAGCGCATCTAACCGACTGGTCCAGAGAGAATGTGATTGAAAGGGTCTTAATCAATCAGGCGGCAAAATAGAACAGCGGGAAAAGCCCGGAAGCCCAGGTCGATTCTGCTTTGGCTAAGCTAAAAGAACAATATGATGACAAGGAGCAGCTTTATAACGACCTTGGTGTCAAAAATGATGAAGATATCAAAGAGTTCCTCCAGATGCAGATGAGAGTTGAGCAGAGGCTGAACGAAGTCTGCAAGGATTTGCCAAAGCCCTCGCAAGCTGCTATCCAGGAATACTATGAGAAAAATAAGGAACAGTTCAAATCCGGTGAGCAGGCCAGGGTCGCTCACATAGTAAAATATGTGAACTGGCAGACGGACGAAGAGACTGCTTATAACGCGATAAAAGAAGCACAGGATGAATTGAAAAACGGTGCAGCTTTTGAAGCGGTGGTTGAAAAACATACCGATTGTGCCGACAGCGGCGGCGATTTAGGCTATGTTATGAAAGGGCAAATGGTAGAAGAGTTCGAGGATGTAGTTTTTAACTTGGGTGACGGAGAGGTTAGTGACGTCTTTCGCACTCGTTTTGGCTTTCATATAGCCAAGGTGTATGACAGAAAGCCGGCCGCTGTGCCCGAGCTTGAAGAAGTAAAGGGCGAGATAGTGGACGCACTTGAAAAGCAGATGAGAGGAGAAGCTATCGATGAGTTTATAGACGGGCTGAAAAACAAGGCCAAAATCGAAGAGATTTAAACAGACAGCAGCAAGGCAAAAAACAGTGAATAAGGACACAAGTTATAGGCCCATACGGCAGATACGATTTTCGGTCTCAGGTTTTTCTTGCCATCGAGCGGATTTTTTTCGCTCTTATTTTTGTGCGTACCTGGTTTTATCGGGCTGTTAAAAAAAAGACAAAAAAGTAGCTGTCTTGATTTGCCTCTTTAAGGTTTTTACATTAAACTTTAATTGTAGGGCACAGGAAAGAGCAATGACGGCTTTCACATTATGTGAAGGCTTTGTACCAGACCTAAGGGGGGGTGTATAAGTTTCTTTCCGAGTTGGCCTCTGCGTTCTCTGCGCAGAGGCCTTTTTTTTATAAAAAAACCGGCAAAAAAGCTGTGAGTTTTTCTCAACTTTTCTCCTTAGTGCTTATCAAGCCATAAATTAAGAGCGGCAGCATAAAATTTAACAACTTCTGATACAAACAAATTGACCGCCTGCTCAAGATTTTCTTTGACATACTATATGTTGTGTGTAAAATAGACAAACTAACCAGATGTAGTGTTGTCTTGATGAGCTTCAAAGAGTGTGTCCGCCCATCGGGAGTTTGCACGAAGTGGATAGCCGTCTCGTGGACTGCTAATCACGAGGTTAGAAGTGTATCTCAAACGCAATATGCAGTACGAGATGCGAGATACAAAATGAGATGTCCCTTTTGCAAGGAAGACCGGGATAAAGTTGTTGATTCGCGTTCAAGCGATGGTGGAAGAGTAATCAGACGCCGGCGTCAATGCCTGATGTGTAAAAGGCGTTTTACCACCTATGAGAAGATAGGCGAAAGCTTTAAGCTCTACGTAGTGAAAAAAGACAACTCTCGGGTTCCTTACGACAGAGAGAAAATCATCAGTGGTATACAAAAGGCCTGTTATAAGAGACCTGTCTCGACAGAGCAAATTCGACAAATAGCCGACAAGGCTGAAGAAAATATATTCCGGAATTTCGACAAGGAGGTCTCATCAGCTATTATTGGCGAAAGAGTAATGAAGCAGCTTCGCAGGGTTGACAAGGTGGCGTATATTCGTTTTGCAAGTGTCTATCGTGACTTCAGGGATGCAGGCGAATTGATTAAGGAAGTCAGCCAGGCAATTACCGAAACGGAGCCCAGCGGCCGGCAGAGGCTCTTTGATTGGTAACAAGGGTTCTGCAAGATGGACATTAGGCATACTTTGAAAAGAATAACCTTTCACTTTTTATTGGCAACTTTTGCAAGGAGGCAAAAAGAAGGGGATGCAGCTTAAAGTTATAAAAGCCGATGGCAGCGTCGAGGAATATGCGCACACCAAAGTGATGGGGACTATCAATAACGCTCTTGATAAGATTGGACAGGCGGATGTTTACATTGCTGAACAGCTCGCCGAGGTGGTAACATACTTTCTTTATCAACGACAAAACCGCCGCAGCGTAACCAGCAGCGAGATATTTTCCATAATCAAGGCGGTTCTGACAGCCATCAGCTATGAAGATGCTGCTATCGGGCTAAATGAACATCATTTCGAGCGGAGGCTCAAGCGTTCCCGAACTGAGGTTGTCTCGATTGATATTCAGAATCTGACAGATACTGAGCTGCTTGCCGGGACAGAGGGAACCAACAGCAGATGCCGATGGGACAAGTCCAGAATAGTCGAGGACCTGGTAGCAAAATATGACCTCTGCCAGACAACGGCACGGGTGATTGCTTCGATGGTTGAAGAGAAAATCTTCAATCTGGGAATTAACCTGGTCCCAAGCAGCTTGATAAAGCAGCTTGTTCTGGGCGATACCGCAACCGTACTCCGCGCACAACAACAATTACAAACCGCCTGATAACCTCTTCGAATAACTATTCGCCCTTGACATCTGTACGCAGTTTGCATATTCTGCTCATCAATGGAAGAAACAACGGGAATTTCTTATACAGCAGAAGAAAGAAGTCTGTGTTTACCGTTTTATACAGAATGTATAAGCATTGTTAGCATTAATGGAGACAAGATATGATTAAAAAGATATTTGGATGGGGCTTGCTAATTGTTGTCATTATTTGTGCAGCTTGGTTGATGCTCAGTTCAACTATGATTTCCAAAACTCTCTTTGCAAGGGATGGTTACTTAATCACAGCATCTGAGGGCGCCGCGTTACGTGTTGAAAATGGAGGAGTAATCTCATTACCAGGCAATTCTGGTAGCTTTGGGATGACCGCCTACAATCCGATACTGAAACCATTGATGGGGAGTTCAGCATTACTTATGTTCTTAATGGCCATCTATGGTTGTGTTTCATTGATTAAGAAATACAAGCAAACCGCCTGATAGCCTGTTCGAATAACTGCTCACTCTCGCTTGTCATTCTGAGTGGAACGCAGTGGAGCGAATCCCGATGTATCGGGACTTTTCGTTGGCCGGATTCTTCGGCTTCACCTCAGAATGACAAAGGATGAAGGATTATTCGGATAGGCTCTAAATTTATCATTGGACCTTGTTTTTGAATGGTTGTAGAGGAGAGCGGTTATGAAAATAGCATCTCGTTTTTCTATCTTTTCCTTATTCTATTAATTAAGTACAGTATTATTTAGTAAAACTTAACCATCTGCAACACAAGGACTTACATAAAATTTATTGCAAGTTTTTTAACTAAATTTAACTAAAATATGATAAGTTTAGCTAAACTTAGGATAAGTTTTACTGAACTATTACTTGGTTTATTTAGCAAAGAATCCATTTAGGCTCCCTGCTCAAGGTATTATTCCTCTTATAAAAAACGATCTCTGGCGAAACGTAACTACATTCAGTTACACCCGTTATGAGGTTACTGTAGGCAGGACTATAAGGATTTAGCCAATATTTTTTCTGTGCCAACCTTGACAAAAGTGTATTTTTAGGTATAATATTAAATATATGACCATTGTTACCTATCATCGCACCTAATTTTTGCTGAACAATGTAGAGTTATCCCGATACATAATAATATAGTGATAAAAAAAATATATTATTTGTGGATGCAGAGAATAAGGTCGAATCATGCCATTTAAGTTCAACTACAAAAAAACGTTGCAAGCAGTTGCTTTTCTTCTCCGCAGATCCGGCCCATCAAGAAGCGACAACTATCTGCGGTTGATAAAATTACTTTATATCGCTGATAGAGAAAGCTTGAGGGAGATAGGAAAACCTATCACTGGCGACCGAGCTGTTGCAATGAAGCAAGGGCCTGTGTTAAGCCATGTGTTGGATTTGATCAAAGGTCAGAGTTACAATTCTCCTGACTGGGAAAAATTCATCATACAAGAAAATTACAACATCCGCTTGATTAATGACCCAGGCATTGAAGAACTTTGCCCTTATGAGATCAAAAAACTTCAAGAAGTCTGGGATAAATATCATTCAAATGGCGAATGGGAAATGGTTGAGATAACACATGAATTTCCAGAGTGGAGAAAAAATTATCCGGGTGATTCATCAAAGAAAATTCCTCTTGCGGATATCCTGGAAGCTGTCGGACAACTGGATGCTCTTGGGGTCATTGAGCAAGAGGCAAAAGAATCTGTTGCTTTTGACAACTTTTTTGTGGAATAGCGCCCTATGTCTTTTTCCATGGGCAATACATTCATAAACAAATCACAACCCAATCTTCCCGAACACTTATGGATGATTATCTCATATGTAAAGCAGCCCTTGAATGAAGTGGTTATAGTCAATTTCACAACTTTCGATAATAAAAAAGATTCAAGTTGTGTATTGGATAAAGGTGAGCATCCTTTCGTTAAGCATAGAACGTCTGTCAATTATTATGAGGCAAGAATTGTCTCCTCAGAGAAACTCACTCAACTTGAATGCTACGGCTCAATAACTCGAAAAGAAGACCTAAACGATGAGGTTTTGGCTAAGATACTGGAAGGAGCCGCTATCTCACCTTTTCTGAAGCTTGGAATACGAAAATTTCTTGAGGACCAAAATCTTATCTAAGCTCCCCACTCTCAGTAATAAATCATTTTCCACTTTCCACAAATATCTTCGTGCGGGAGAGAATTTTTTCCGGGGATTCGTCCGGTTCGATGTCGAGCCAATGGACGTTCTTGAAGGTTTTGAACCAGGTGCGCTGATTCTTGGCTAAACGCCTGGTGTTCTTCTTTATAAGTTCTGTTGCCTCTTCCATCTCAATTTTGCCGTTTAGGTATTCGATTATCTCAGCATAGCCAATAGCACATCGGGCCTGTCTGCTCAAAGGTTTTTCTTCTGCCAACAGGGCTTTGACCTCATCGACAAAGCCAGCGTCAACCATCTTTTTAACCCTGCTGTTAATCCGTTTGCTTTCCTCGGTTTTTTCTCTCCGCAGACCTATTATCGTCCAGTCGTGTTTCGCGTCTCCCCTATCCCATTGTTTCTGGAGGCTTGAGATGGGTTTGCCTGTGAGCTGGTGAACCTCCAAAGCCCGGATTATACGCTTGGAATCGTTGGGATTTATCCGCTCGGCGGCTATGGGGTCAATTTTCGTTAACTCGCGATGAAGTTCTGCCAAACCTTCCGCTTCTGCACGCGCTTTCAGTTCGGCCCGTATTTGCTGATCAGTTCCCGGCCCCTCGAAAAGGCCGTACAGCATCGCCTTTATGTACAGAGCGGTTCCGCCGACCGCGATAACAGGCATATTACGGCTCTTTATCTGCTTCATCGCTTCCAGAGCCGCCTCGCGAAATGCCCCTACACTGAAAGAATCGCTCGGTTCGACTATGTCGATAAGATGATATTTGATGCGCTGACGTACTTCTTGTGGCGGCTTGGCCGTGCCGATGTCCATTCGCCGATAGACCTTCATCGAGTCGATACTGATTATTTCAGCACCCAGACTTTGGGCTAAATCAAAAGCCAATCGGCCTTTACCCGATGCGGTAACGCCAAGAATAAGAATCATTTTTCCATTTACTATCAACTATCAACTATTTACTATTTATCTGTTTTCAATAATCGATAATGAATACCTATTTGTCAATAGTGAACAATATGGACTTCAATACCTTATTACACGAGAAGGCTGAACTTATTAATCATACCCTGGCCCAACTTTTAGTTTCACAGCAGATAGACAGCAAATTGAAAGAAACGCTCAAGTACACACTTGGGACGCCGGGCAAGCGGGTGCGCTCGGCGCTGGCGCTGTGGTGTTGTGAACTTCTCAGCGGCCAGATCAATCGCAACGCTGAGATTGCGGCCGCGGCGATTGAAATGGTACATACGTATTCGCTTGTTCACGATGATTTGCCGGCGTTGGACGATGACGACCTTCGGCGGGGACTTCCTACATGTCACAAGGCCTTTGATGAAGCAACGGCTATTCTGACAGGCGATGCCCTTTTAACGCTTGCGTTTGAGATTTTGGCAAAAGAGGTTGATGAGCCGACTATCGCAGTAAAACTAATTGGCCAATTGGCGCAGGATGCCGGGCCGGGTGGTATGATTGCCGGACAAATGGCAGATATCAAAACCTCGATGCTTGATACTGGTTGCTCGTCGAGTATCCAGAATCGAGTATCCAGAATCGAATACATCCACACCAACAAGACAGCCAAGATGTTCCGCTGCGCCGCTGCAATGGGAGCTATCTGCGGTGGGGCATCCAAACAACAGATAGACCAACTAAGTGAATACGGCCTAAAGATTGGTCTGGGTTTCCAGATTGCTGACGATATTCTTGATGTAAGTGCATCCAGTGAGCAATTAGGTAAGACGGCCGGTAAAGACGCAAAGGCAGCTAAGTGTACTTACCCGGCGGTAGTAGGAATTGACAAGGCAAGAGAATTAGAGAAGAAGCTGGCCGATGAGGCGGTGGCGATATTAAGGCCTTTTGGGAAAAAAGCCAATACCCTGCGGCAATTAGCAATGGCCCTGCTGGAAAGAACAAAGTAATTTAAAAAATCCGACTCTGCATTCGATTTCACTTCTAATTTTTTTCACACTGAGCAATATGCCTTAATCAACGCATCCAAAGCACTTCCTCAACAAAAGCCGCATATCAGTATTGAAAACCTTGACTTTCAAACTGCATCGAAAAAGGGCATAGCCCACCCTGGTGATTGTATGGATTTCCGCCCTCCTTTCTCGGGAATGAAACAAAGAAAATGACACCGAAAATTGGTCAGTTTGATTAAGGAAAAAATTGAACATAAGCCGATACAATTAGTTGGTCTTTTTGGGGATACGCTATGACAATAGGGATTATACCTTTTGTAGCAACGTGGTTAATCCTTGCTGTATTGATTTGTTGGTTTGCCGGGGGACAAACAAACATATTCGGGCATCAGTCGATACAGCAGGATTGTTTTCCAAAAAAATACCATTCACCGATTCAAATCCGACCGCCGCCTATGATGGCTTGTGCGTTCAAAGTTTTTTCTACTATGATGTATTCCTAATTACGAACCAACGGGCCATAAGCTTCTTGCTTACGGCCTTTTTTTTCTGTACGTTCTTGCTAATTGTCTTTGATATGTTGACACTGGGCAGAAACGCTCCGGTACTGAGTCTATTTTAGGCTGCCCATACTATCTTTCACCTTAGTACTAATACCACAGCGCAATGTAATATTGAAAACCCTGTTTTTGAACTAAAATCCGAAGCACGAAATCCGAAATCCGAAACAATATCGAATGTCCAAAATACGAATTTCCAAAACAAAATCGGCTATCCAGCAGTGACGGACGTTTGGCATTTTGGTAATTTGAATCTTGACTGTCGTCAGACAAGTTTTGAATTTGTTTCGAATTTCGATATTCGGATTTCGAATTTAACGCGATTGACATAAGTATTTATATAATACTACCTTATAAGCAATGCTCGACACGAAGTTGCGCTGTAGTACTAAGTAAGAAGGATGAATCGCTTATTTTCCATCACCAATCTCCATTAATCGAACATTTACCGATAAGCATTCAGGGCACCTGACAAATCCGGTGTCTTGGCCGCAAGCCCGTTGCCTTGTGTCATTTGCGAAAATTCTACCTCTTTGTCCCACCGTCCAATTCTCCGGGGTAGTCCGAATAAAGGTTGCTTTACACGCCAGGCACTCCATAAACCAGCCGACCAATAACTTTCCTGCCATCAGATTGAACTTTCTACCCGCTATCCTCTGTTTTGCTCCTGAGCACTTATGCTCTTCTATAATTAGAGCTACCTGCGTGTTTGATACGAAAATATAACCGTTTCTCGTCGCACGTCGCTCGTAACTCGATGTGGGAAGGTGAGTTAAAAAAATTTGAAAAATTTAATTTTTGCTTTTACCCCTCACCGTAGT
>CAYTND010000085.1:0-8157 GCA_964438965.1 uncultured Pirellulales bacterium | reverse complement strand
ATCGCTGATATAGTGTCGGTATTGACCGGCCTGCCGAGTTTGGCGCCATCCAAATCCACAATGTGCAGCCATTTTGCCCCGGCCAGGCTGAATTCCCGGGCCTGTTTTACGGGGTCGTCCTCGTAGTTTATCTGGCGGTCATATTGGCCCTGGATAAGCCTGACACATTTAGCATCCCGCAGGTCAATGGCCGGTATGATATACATTTCTAAGCTCCCAGTTTTAAATTGATTATTGACTATTTACTATTGATTATTGAAGGGCAAGAAACTGAATTCTCAAGTTCGTAACAATAGTAAATAGACAATAGAAAATAGTCAATTGATATTGTCTTATCGGCAAAGACTCTGTCAATTATACCTGCAATTACAAAGAAATGAAATTGCGTTGACAAAATTCGGCATTAGATTATATTTGCAAGTGTGGATTCCCGCCCATTCGGCTGCGCTCAGGGCTGGCTTTCCGCGGGAATGACACAGTGAATCGGTCAATTTGATTTTATAACAAAAACTTTTAAATTAGGAGGTCAAATTATGAACGAGGTCAAGCTTTTAACAAGTGCGGGGTTCAGAAGAATTGCTCTATTAACAAAATCCATCAGGGTAGTTTTTTTAGGGATTTTGGCAATGTTCTTAGTAACATTAAGTTCCTGTGCTTTCGGTAACAATTCATCCTCGCCCCGAAGGGGAAAAATACCTGTTATCTTCGATACGGACATCTGTGATGATATTGACGATACCTGGGCACTGGCTTTGCTCCTCCAATCGCCCGAATTCGACGTTAAATTGATTACGACAGCGGTACGTAACACCCCATCAAAGGCAAAGATTGTGGCCAAGTTTTTGGAAGCCGTCGGCAGGACAGATATACCCATCGGCATTGGAGTGCAACAGAATAAAGCCAGCCACAGGCAACAAACATGGATAAAAGATTACAAGCTGTCATCATATCCCGGCACTATCTATGAAGATGGTGTGCAGGCATTGATTGATACTATAATGAACTCTCCAAAGCCAATAAAAGTAGTTGCAGTCGGCCCCCTGCCTAATATCGCCGCTGCACTCGAGCGCGAACCCCGGATAGCCCAGAAAGCGGAATTTGTCGGAATGCACGGCAGTATTTACCGTGGATACGGCGGCAGTCCAAAACCCAGCGCCGAATATAATGTCAGGGCTTTTGTCAAAGAGGCGCAAAAGGTCTTTACAGCACCCTGGGATATGACAATTACCCCTCTGGATACGTGCGGTATAGTCAATCTTAAAGGCCAAAAGTATCAAAAAGTACTGAAAAGGAATAGCCCTTTAACACGAGCCTTGATAGAAAACTATCGTGCCTGGTACAAACAAGGGATACTGAATAAGGACAAGGACCTAAGCGAGGCAGAGGTCAATAAAAGGGTCGAACAAAAGCTCAATTCGAGCAGCACAACACTCTTCGATACGGTGGGCATTTATTTAGCTATGTCAACCGAATTAGTTAAGATGGAAAAGCTGGGGATTAAGGTTACCGACGATGGTTATACAAGAATCGATGAAAACGCCAAAGTGATTAACTGTGCCACCGAATGGAAAGATTTAGGCGCCTTCGAGGATTTTTTGGTTGAAAGATTAACGAAATAACAGCCTCTTAAATTATAAAT
Organism: uncultured Pirellulales bacterium; assembly: GCA_964438965.1. Lineage (GTDB taxonomy): Bacteria > Planctomycetota > Phycisphaerae > Sedimentisphaerales > Anaerobacaceae > NIOZ-UU13. The sequence goes on along the minus strand of CAYTND010000085.1, from coordinate 6,518 downwards.
TATAAAGCACTAACGTAAAGATGCTTAATCCGGATTTCCCATTCGAGTGAATATCGAATTTCATGGGACGAAGGTGACCAACGATGCAAATTTGCCTGGCAGCTTTTCTTCGGTGGTTTGCCCGGCGGCAGGGGGATTGCAGGAAAGAAAGTTTGGTTATGATGTGTGTCCAGAACAAAGAAACGTTTAAGAGGGTACTGCTCAGGTCAGGCATGGTTGTTTGTCTATTCCTCACAGGATGTGCAGAGAGAACCACAGATTACTTCTATCGGGGGGGTGCCTATTACCATAAAGATGATTATGACGGGGCTATCTTCTACATCAGCAAGGCCATTGAAATAAACCCAAAGGATGCTAATGCCTACAACAATCGGGGGGCTGCCTACTTCAAGAAAGGCGAATATGACCAGGCCATCTCAGATTACAACAAGGCCATTGAGATAAATCCAGAGTATGCTATGGCCTACAACAATCGTGGGAGTGCATATAATAACAAAGGCGAATATGACCGCGCCATCTCAGATTGCAGCAAGGCCCTTGAGATAAATCCGGTGTATGCTGAAGCCTACAACAATCTGGGGCTTGCATATTGTAAGAAAGGTGAATATGACCTGGCCATCTCGGATTTCACCAAGGCCATTGAGATAACCCCAGGGTATGCTGAAGCCTACAACAATCGCGGACTTGCCTATGCGAAGAAAGACGAATATGACCAGGCTATCTCGGATTTCACCAAGACCATTGAGATAAATCCAAGTCAGGCTGAAGCCTACGGCAATCGGGGGAATGCCTATGCGAAGAAAGGCGAATATGACCAGGCCATCTCAGATTACACCAAGGCCCTTGAGATAAACCCGGTGTATCCTGAAGCCTACTACAATCGTGGGCTTACCTATGCGAAGAAAGGCGAATATGACCTGGCCATCTCAGATTACAGCAAGGCCATTGAGATAAACCCAAGGGATACTCTGGCCTACAAAAATCGTGCGGTTGCCTATGGTAAGAAAGGCGAATGTGACCAGGCCATCTCAGACTTCACCAAGGCCATTGAGATAAACCCAAGAGATGCTGAAGCCTACGGCAATCGGGGTTTTACCTATTATAACAAAGGCGAATATGACCGCGCCATCTCAGATTACAACAAGGCCATTGAGATAAACCCAGAGTATGCTATGGCCTACAACAATCGCGGGAATGCATATAATAACAAAGGCGAATATGACCAGGCCATCTCAGATTACAGCAAGGCCATTGAGATAAATCCAAGGGATACTCTGGCCTACAACAATCGTGGGAATGCATATAATAAGAAAGGCGAATATGACCAGGCCATCTCAGATTACACCAAGGCCATTGAGATAAACCCAAGGGATGCTAAAGCCTACGGCAATCGTGGGGTTGCCTACTACCATAAAGGAGAATATGACCGGGCCATATCAAATTACACCAAAGCCCTTGAGATAAACCCAGAGTATGCTATGGCCTACAACAATCGGGGGCTTGCCTATGACAACAAAGGCGAACATGACATGGCCATCTCAGATTTCAACAAGGCCCTTGCGATAAACCCAAGGGATGCTAAAGCCTACAACAATCGTGGGGTTGCCTACTACCATAAAGGAGAATATGACAAAGCCTGGGAGGATGTCCGTAAGGCACAAAGTTTGGGGCACCAAGTTCGTCCAGGATTTCTCAAGTCTCTTCGTGAGGCTTCGGGAAGAGAGAAATGAATAAAAGTTGGCTAATTCCTGCTTGGCATTGAATAGGGATTCAAAATAGGAAATTTCAATTTGATAAAGAATGTTTTGTTTGAGGAGTAAAAATTAAAGAAGATATACCAAAAATTATTGTGGTTGGCAGCTCTAATATGGACTTGGTTGTTAAATCTCCGAGGATACCAGCCGTAGGTGAGACTATTCTGGGTGAAGATTTTATAATGACTCCCGGCGGTAAAGGTGCAAACCAGGCGGTGGCCGCTGCAAAATTGGGGGCGGAGGTGTACTTCATAGCTAAATTGGGTAACGATGTATTCGCAGAGCAATCTTTGAACAACTTCAAAAAAGAGGGAATCAATACGAAATATGTTATCCAAACCAATGAAGCTCCCTCCGGAGTGGCTCTGATTATCGTTGATGATGCCGGAAATAATGTAATCGTGGTAGCTCCGGGGGCGAATCAAAAATTATCTCCGGATGATGTCGAAAAAGCCGAGTCAGATATTACTTCATCGGGTGCGTTGGTTGCCCAGCTCGAAGTGCCGTTGGAAACAGTTGAATTTGCAGCTCAGTTAGCGAACGAGTCGGGAGTGCTTTTTATCTTAGACCCTGCCCCTGCCCAAGAGCTTCGTCCGGAACTTCTTAAAATGGTGGATGTATTAACGCCAAATGAAACAGAAGCTCGGATTCTCACCGGCATAGAAGTAACGTCTAATAGAGATTCCGCCTGTACAGCGGTAAAGAAGCTGTTAGAATATGGTGTCAAGTCAGTTATCTTAACTATGGGGGCGAAGGGTTTTTTGTTAGCCGCCGATGACAGAATGGAATCTGTTCCTGCCGTAAAAGTAGATGCTGTCGATGCCACGGCGGCTGGAGACGCTTTCACCGGAAGTCTGGCGGTCGGCCTGGCTCAAGGCAGGGAGCTTTTCGATGCTGCTTTGTTCGCTAATCAGGTGGCGGCCCTGTCTGTTACCAAAATGGGAGCACAATCTTCGATGCCTACCAGAGAAGCTGTAGAAGGTTTTATGAAAGAGGGGTCTGCTCAAGGAGTAAGCGATGCGAAAGTATGACAAGTTAATGATTAGCGTTCTTATCTTATGCGCTGTGATTTTATTCATCCTGCCGGTCGGCTGTAAGCAGCGCAAGACGGACAAGCCGAGAATTGCCTTGATAATGAAGTCTTTGGCCAACGAGTTTTTCAAGACGATGGAGGAAGGCGCCCGTGCGCACCATAAAGAGCACGAGGATGAGTACGAGCTTACGGTGGTCGGCATTAAGGACGAGCAGGATGTAGCCAGGCAAATTGACTACGTTGAATTGAAGATTGCTCAAGGTGTGGACGCAATAGTGATTGCTCCGGCTGATTCCAAGGCCCTGGTGCCCGTATGTAAGCGGGCGATGGATGCGGGTATTATAGTGGTCAATATTGATAACAAATTCGACTCAGCCGTGTTAGTGGACAAGGGTGTTAAGATTCCCTTTGTCGGGCCGGACAATCGTAAAGGCGCAAGGCTTGCCGGCGAATACTTAGCGAGCAAACTAAGGCCGGGGGACAAAGTGGCAATTATCGAAGGAATACCCAACGCATTCAATGGGATTCAGCGCAAGCTCGGTTTCGAGGATGCGATGAAGGCAGGCGGAATGAACATCGTCAGCTCCCAGTCAGGGTACTGGGAGACGGCAAAGGCAGAACCGATTGTCTCAGCATTGATTACGGAGTATGCAGACCTCAAGGCCGTTCTCTGCGCCAATGACAGTATGGCCCTCGGTGCGATAGCGGCAATTAAGGCCGCCGGCAAGTCCGACGATATTTTAGTCATCGGTTTCGACAACATCTCGGCGGTGCAAAGACTGCTTAAAGAGGGAAAGATTCTGTGCACAATTGACCAGCACGCGGACAAATTAGCCTTATATGGCATCGAGTACGCCCTTGAGATGCTCAAAGGAAAGGGCACGCCTTCAGACAGAGAAACTCCGGTTGAACTTATTACCCCGCACCAATTGCTTCTCGGCGAAAGCCTTTCCCCTCAGATGGCATATCGAAACGACCCGGGTTCAATTGGTGCGGGAGAAACCCTCAAATGAAATCCGCAACGAGTGGAACAGTTTTTAGAGCTTGCGACATTGACAAATCATTCCCAGGGGTGCAGGCGCTTTCTGCGGTCGATTTTGATTTGAGGGCCGGTGAGGTCCACGCTCTTGTAGGTGAAAATGGTGCCGGCAAAAGTACGCTGATGAGCGTTATAGCTGGTGTAGAGAAAGCCGACTCTGGCCGCATGGAGCTTTACGGCCAGCCGTATCGGCCGAACGGCAGAGCAGATGCCGAAGCACATGGCATCCGGATAGTAATGCAGGAGCTGCATCTTATATCCAACCTGAGCGCTGCCGAGAACATTTTTATCGAGAAGCTGCCCAACAGATTCGGAATTATTGATTATGACAAGCTTAACGGCGCCGCAAGAGAAATTATGAAGCAGGTAGGCCTTGGAGACGTTGACCCTGATGTGCCTGTAAGATTGCTGGGAGTTGGGCAGCAGCAAATGGTTGAGATAGCAGCAGGTCTATCACGGCGGTGCCGGATACTGGTACTGGACGAGCCGACCGCATCACTTACCGACCGGGAGATAGAGCTTCTTTTCGCTCAAATCAGAAAACTCAAGGCCGAAGGAGTCGGCATCATCTATATCTCGCACCGCATCGAAGAGGTCATTCGGATAGCCGACCGTGTTACGGTGCTGCGAGACGGAAAGGTCATTTCAACTAATCCGACAAGCGAGCTGGGCGTTAGCGATATTATCCGTATGATGGTGGGTCGCGACTTAGAGCATGAGCAATTGCGGCACGGCTCAAAAGCGGGGCAGGTAGCACTTCGGGTTGTCGAACTTACGCGGGGCCGGAAGGTCAGAGATGTTAGCTTTGAGGTTCGCCGGGGTGAGATTCTCGGCGTGGCAGGGCTGATGGGCTCCGGCCGGACAGAGACGATGCGCGCGGTGTTCGGCGCAGACCGGCCTGACAGCGGCAAAATATTTCTATACGGTGCAAACGAACCGGTAGAAATCCGCACGCCCCGTGATGCGGTACGCAACGGCATCGCTTTGGTTACTGAAGACCGCAAAGAGCAGGGACTGCTGTCAGCTCTTGCTGTGCGTGTCAACATCTCGCTGACGCGATTACGCGACGTCAGCCGATTCGGCTGGATGGACATATCCAAAGAACGAGCCGTGGCCGGTAAGTATATCGACGCCCTGTCGGTGCGCTGTTCATCCGTTGAGCAGACAGTCGGCGAATTGAGCGGAGGCAACCAGCAGAAAGTAGTCATCGCAAAATGGTTATACAGGGACTGCGATGTTCTTATCTTTGATGAGCCGACCAGGGGCATCGACGTCGGGGCCAAATTCGAGATATACCACATGCTCGCGGAGCTGGCGGAGAAAGGAAAAGCCGTCATCGTAGTCTCATCGGACACCAAGGAGCTTATGGCTGTTTGCGATCGTATTATGGTAATGTCGGCTGGCCGGGTTGCAGCTACATTCGACAGGGGTGAATGGAGCCAGGAAAAGATAATGTCTGCTGCCTTTAGCCAGTACGTAGGCGTCTGAGCAGAGAATAAAAGAAGTTTATGCGAAAAAAGATAATGAAAAAGAGCATAGCGGACCTGCCGGCTTTTATTACGGATTATCTCGGTATGGCACTGGCGCTGGCCGTGCTTATTATATTTTTCGGAATCAAAGCCGACAATTTCTTTACGCTCACGTCATTCAGGACGATCGCTAACCAGGTCCCGGACATAACCATCGTGGCTGTGGGGATGACCTTCGTGTTAATAGTTGCGGGGATAGATTTGTCGGTGGGGTCGGTGATGGCTTTGGCCGGTGCGGTGTTAGGTCTTTCTCTGGTCGAATTCAATTTTCCGCTCCCGGCAGCGATTGTTGTATGCCTTGCGGTGGGTGTTCTTTGCGGCGCGGCCAATGGTCTGGTGATAATACGGTGGAGGTTGCCGGCTTTTATCGTTACGTTAGGGATGCTGGAAATCGCGCGAGGCGCCGCTTACCTTGTAACCGAATCACGAACTATATATATCGGTGGGCCTGTGGAAGTAATCACCGAGGTCTCAATTTTGGGGCTTTCCCTTCCATTTATCATAGCCGTCGCGATTGTTGTCGTCGGACAGTTGGTTCTTTCGCGAACCGTTTTCGGGCGCTATCTGATAGCCATTGGCACAAACGAAGAGGCGGTTCGACTGTCCGGAATCGACCCGCGTCCGCTTAAACTTGCAGTGTTTGTCCTATGCGGTTTTCTAACATCCATAGCAGCGGTGATACACACGGCGCGGCTGTCATCAGCCAATCCCAACGCCGGTTACGGTTTGGAGCTTCAGGCCATCGCAGCAGTGGTCATCGGAGGTACGAGCCTGATGGGCGGTCGCGGGTCGGTGGTAAGCTCGTTCTTCGGCGTACTTATCATTGCGGTCTTGGGTACCGGCCTGGCACAGATTGGGGCGCAGGAATCGACTAAACGGCTTATCACAGGCTGTGTTATTGTGGCGGCAGTAATCCTGGACCACTACCGCCACGCCGGTTGGAAGCGTGCGTTTCCGCATCGGATTCGCAAATCACAAAAACAAGTGTAATCTGTGTATTTTAGAATACACCGAAACAGCTTTTTTTTTAGTATTTTTTGACGTTTTCTACATTATATTTTGATATTCCGGTGATAGTTACTTGACAAATTGTGTAAGATATGGATAATAGTAGTAGAGGTGATTTTACATTCAGATACATGGAGAGAAAACGATGCGGGTGC
>CAYTND010000084.1:0-8288 GCA_964438965.1 uncultured Pirellulales bacterium | reverse complement strand
CGCGCCTCGCAGTAGTGGGTCATCTCATTTGAGATTACCAGCACGTGCATATCCAGCTCGTCCGCGAGGTACTCAGCCGCGGTGAGCGCAAATCTCGGCGTCGCTATCCGTTCAATCGCAGGGTCGTTTGCAAGATTGATGAACATAACTGCACGCTCAATCGCACCGGTCTGATGCAGGTCGTCGATAAAGAATTGTGCCGCCTCGAATGTAATTCCCATCGCTGCAAAAACGACTGCAAACTCTTCGCCCTTTCCGAGAATCGTTGCCTGCCGGGCTATCTGAGCGGTTATCTGGTCGTGTGGCAGGCCGGCACCTGAGAATATGGGAAGCTTCTGGCCTCGCACGAGTGGATTCAAGCCGTCAATTGAAGATATGCCGGTCTGGATAAATTCGTTTGGATAATTGCGGGCATACGGATTAATCGGCTTGCTGTTAATATCCAGACGTTTATCGGGAATGATGGCGGGGCCATCGTCTTTCGGTTCACCAAGACCACTAAAGACCCTGCCTAAAATATCGGGCGAGACGGCCAGCTTCAACGGCTTGGCCAAAAACCGAACGGTACTTTTGGTGACGTCGATACCTCGCGTACCCTCGAAGACCTGGACAAGGACTTTATCGTTCTCGACCTGTAGAATCTGGCCGTGGCGTATCGAGCCGTCACCAAGCTCAATATCGACGATATGTCCGTACTTAGCTTCATCAACCATCTCGACCAGCATTAACGGACCGGAGATACTCGTAACTGTTTGATATTCTTTTATAGCCGGCATTTCAAACTCCTACTTAGTTAATGCGTAAATACGTTTCTTTCCTCCACACACTCACGTGTGTGGTATCCATTCCCCACACGTAAGTGTGGGGTTTCTTTCCTCTATTCACGCTACTCAAGACACCCCTGAGGGATGCAACTGTTTTATGTGTTCATCAATGCTGTCTCTTATTGCAGCGACCTTTTTTACAGATTCCTGTGGAATATATTTTGCCCTTGCAATTTCCTCACGGACTGGCAGTTTAAAGATTTCAGCGGTTTCAACTCCGGTCTCAATGGCAGCGAGGGCCTGCTTGTGGAAATGCAGGACGGTTTTTAACATTTCGTACTGTTTGTCCATTGAAGTGTAGGTATCAACTTCATGGAATGCGTTCTGGTGCAGGAGGTCCTCACGAATGGACCTGGATGTCTCAAGTGCGAGCCTGTCTTTAGGTGACAGGGCCTCTGCACCGACCAGCCGAACAATCTCAAGAAGTTCAGCTTCCTGCTCCAGCAAACTCATCGCCTGGGTGGTCAACTCCTCCATTTCCAAGCCCTGGTCCTTATCTTCGAAGCACTCCTTGAGATATTGCTTATAAAAGCTGTATGAGGTGAGCCAGTCAATCGCCGGGAAGTGGCGCTGGTAGGCAAGCTCACCTTTGAGTGACCAGAATACCTTGACCACATGCAGTGTCGCCTGCACAACAGAATCGGACAAGTCACCTCCCGGCGGGCTTACCGCACCGATAATCGACAAGGCGCCCTCTCGTTCCGGACTGCCGCAGCACTTGGCCCGGCCTGCCCTTTCATAAAACGCTGCAATTCGTGCCGCTAAATAGGCGGGGTAACCTTCCTCGGCGGGCATCTCTTCCAGGCGGGTCGATATCTCACGCATCGCTTCAGCCCATCGGCTTGTGCTGTCGGCCATCAGGGCCACGACATAACCCATATCGCGGAAATACTCAGCTATGGTAATGCCCGTATAAACGGAGGCCTCTCTTGCTGCCACGGGCATATTCGATGTGTTTGCAATCAGCACCGAGCGCCTCATTAACGGCTCGCCGCTGCGGGGGTCTTTCAATTCCGGAAACTCCGTCAAGACATCGGTCATCTCATTGCCGCGCTCTCCACAGCCGACATAAACCACTATATCGGCATCGACCCACTTGGCTAATTGATGCTGAACGACTGTTTTGCCGGTTCCAAACGGCCCCGGCACACAGGCCGTCCCGCCCTTGGCGATCGGGAAAAAGGTGTCGATAACCCGCTGACCCGTAACGAGAACCTGATTCGGTGCGAGCCGTTTTACTGTCTGCCTGGCGTTGCGGACAGGCCATTCCTGCATCAATTTCAGCTCGGTTTCGGTTCGGTCGTCCGCAACGACAACCCCTATCGTTTCAAGGACCGTGTAATCGCCTTCATTTATTCCTTGAATAGTTCCCTCAACGCCAAACGGCACCATAATCTTGTGCCCAACAAGCGTAGTTTCCTGGACCTCTCCTATGATATCTCCCATGCCGACCTTTGTTCCATCGGCTACTGCCGGTATGAAGTGCCATTTCTTTTCCCTGTTGAGGCCGGGAAGCGCACTACCCCTGCTCATAAACTCACCTTCAAGCTCTACGAGTGAGTTTAGCGGCCTTTGGATACCGTCATAAATGCTTTCAATCAGGCCGGGGCCTAACTCAACACTCAAAGGCGCCTCGGTGTCAACAACGGGTTCGCCCGGGCCTATTCCGGTGGTCTCTTCATAGACCTGAATCGAAGCCAAATCGCCGTGCAGCTCCACGATTTCGCCTATGATGTTCAATTCGCTCACGCGGACAACATCATACATTCGCGCACCGGCCATACCTTCAGCAACAACAACAGGCCCTGCGACTTTTACTATCCTGCCTTGTTTTGTTTCGCTCATTATTAAAACCTTCCGTACTGCGTAAAACACGTTTCTTCCCTCCACACACTCACGTGTGTGGTATCCATTCCCCACACGTAAGTGTGGGGTTCGTCCCTTTTCCAGTCATCCTTGCAAAATATTTATACCCGTAGCCATTCTGAGCACTTCTCCGAGGGCCTGGGTTGCAAAACCCTCGGATTCGGTAGTAAACGGGACAACCATAATACAGGGAGTGGGCATACCCTCGTAAGCCGAGAAAATTTCGTCAGCCGCCGGGGCTATATTTTCGGCGACCACTACGAGCGCATACTTTTCGCTGATTATCTTCTTTGCGTTTTCGGCAATGTCACCGGCCGTTAGGCCCACCGGGTACGTATCTACGCCGAGTGCCGAAAACGGCATCACAAAATCAGTACCACCTAAAACTGCTATTTTACCTTCCATATTTCGTATCTCGTAATTCAGGCTACCAGAGTATCAGGCTACCAAGCAGTGGATATCAGGCTATCCGGACACCAGGCGAATCCTCCTGATTTTGCGTTAGTTTTTCCTGATTTCCTGATATCCTGATGTCCCAACAATCCTGTTTGTCATTCTTTAGCTCTGTGCTTCGGCCTCTGCCAAAAGCGCTTTGATGTCCGTTTCAAACACGGCCTTATCTCGATAACCCACGTACTTTTGCCGGATATTGCCTGCCGAGTCGATGACGAAAGTAGTCGGTATGCTTGGAATGCCACCGTATGCTTTTTGGACCTGGCCATCGGTCATCAGAATCGGATAGTTGACCCGATACTTCTGGGCAAACGATTTGACAACGCCAACGCCTTTACGATCTAAAGAAATGCCCACCATTGCAAATCCCCTGTCCTTATATTGTTCGTACAGCTCGATGAAATGTGGAATCTCCTTCACGCAGGGTGGACACCAGGTCGCCCAGAAGTCGAGTATAACCACCTTGCCTTGGAAGTCTGAGAGGCTGATCTGGTTACCTTTCAAATCCTGTAATGTGAAGGAAGGTGCGGGTTTGGCGCCGGGGCCTGGCGGGGCCTTGTCACCAGGTGGTTTTGTTGTTTTTTCTTCAGCCTTAACCTCGGCTTGCTCAGCTTGCTGCTGTGGCTCAGGTTCTTTCTTCTTACAGCCGGCAGCGATAAAGGTTAACACCAAAATCAAATAGAATAATTTTCTCGTTTTCATTTTAATTGCTCCTATACTCGATACTCGATACCATTTTCCGGATTCCTGCTTTCGCAGGAATGACAAGTAATGTTTCAACAACAGTCCACAGTCCTTGGGACTCCTTACGGAGGACACCTGACGGTGCTACAACCTGATTTCCTGATGTCCCAATAACCAACTGCTTTCTTACCGCTCCCTTACGGTCGCGGCTCTGTTGGCTGCCTATCGTTCTCATTAGGCCAGCCTATCTAAAATAAGTTGTGTATCCAGGAAATTCTTCTTGGCTGTCAATATCAATCTAACCGTGCGGATTTCATTTTCCTTCATTAACAAAAAAGCAATAATCGGCTGAGGGCCGGCGGTAATCAGAACCGTCGATTTCAAAAATCCGGTCAAATGCTCATCGCACTGCTGCTCAACCCTCAAAAAAGATTTATTCGACGCTAAGTAATTAGCACCCGTATCAACAATTCGATGGTACGGCGTTACGAAGAACAACGGCCCCAACGCTTCGTAGCCGAGCTCGGCGCCGTGTCTGAATCGCTCTAATTCAATAAAGCCGCCTTCCAAAAAGACGTTAGGCTGCTCGGATTCGGTGAATTTGAGTCGAAGCATTGTGCGAATGTTGGTCAAGTCAATCTGTATTCTAAAAAACCCGAGCAGAAAAACACTTCTTAACCGGCGTGCCTGCCTTAAATTATATTGCGCCTGGACACTATCAATTGCATAATCAATCCGGCGTATGTCCTTGTTCTGATAATAGCCAAGAACCGCCTGCTCTACCGCATCCTGGACATAATCAGGAAATACCGGCTTGCTGAACTCATCCTCCTCAGAAAATATTTGCTCAATCATCTCCGGCGGCACGTTGCCGTGGCTGCTGTAATCTGTGCCCAACGGTTTTTCGGTCATTGTCCGCCTGACCGCCAACCGGAGGTTCGCAAAATCATCGCGTGTCCTGAACAGCTCCACAATCAGCTCATCAAGCATTAAATCCGAGAAAAGCTCCCGCACCGCTGCCCTTCGCTGCCGCAGGATGTCCTCGACTTCCGCAAAGTCCCTGCCGCCCCGCGGCAGGGCGTATTCGCTCCCACTCAGTAAATCAACAGCCTGCTCGAAGTTCTCGGCGTTGGCCATATCGAGGAGAGCAGCTCTGCTAAGCATCTGCATTTCGAGCGTGCGCACCTGGGCCGTCTGGAACGTATATCGCCAGTCGTCACCGCCGATAGGCGGGTACGTATAGAAGTCGAGAATAGCTTGTTGTAGTTTGTCCTCCACACACTCACGTGTGTGGTATCCTTTTCTGTTCCCGGACATATCTTCGTACAATCTCCAATCCTCCGGCTTTTACCTCTTTGTAGCCATATCGTCTTGCCCAAAAGGCATTCCCCACACGTAAGTGTGGGGTTTTTTCCAGTATTTTCTTAGCGGTTACCGCCTTTAGCGTCCTTACAACCGAGGGGAGTTTTTCCCTTTGATCTAACTCCAATAATATATGTACGTGGTCTCTGTTTGGCCCAACCTCTAATATTTTGTAGCCTTTTCTTTGTGCTATTTCTTGCGTTATTGCAAGTAACCTTTGCTCCGTCTCCTCGTCCAAAACCGGTCTTCTATATTTCGTCACAAACCAAATGTGTAAGTACACTCTTCAGAATCCTCTAAGGATAGAACCACAATTTACGAGAACAACTCTTTTGCTAATTCAATTTCCAGCTCCTTGCGTGCCTGCTCCAGCAAGACCTGAATAGAGACATTTGTTTTTATTTTTCCACGTTTTAAGATAAAGCCGGCCCCCAGGTCCTGCCTTTCATCAGATAACCTTAAATTACTTTTGTAATCAGGGCCTAATTCGCGGTTTATCTCTTTTATAAACTCATGGTCGATGCGACCTTCGTTTGTATCAACTACCACCTCTTCATCGCCGGTCTCGACCGTATCGAGGAGCAGTTTTTTAATCAGAGCGCGATATTCTTCATCGGGCAAATCTTGTAGCTGCCGGCGTGCCTGCTCAAAGACTTCGTCGAGGAGCTTTCTTTTCTCGGCCAAATACTGCTTGGCAATATCCATCCTGGCCGCGGCAAGGACATGCGATTTTTCGTCTTCGCCGGCCTTTTTGGCAAGAAGCTCTGTTTGCTTTTTGTATTCGTCCAACTGCTCGGTGAGCTTGGCCTGCTCAGCAGCTTCTTTTGCTTCGGCTTCTTTTTTTATTTTATCCGCCTCGGCTTTGGCGTCGGCCAATATCTTTTCTACTACCTGTTCAGCTTCCATAATCTCTTATCTCGTTTCCTCCACACACTTACGTGTGTGGTATCCATTCCCCACACGTAAGTGCGGGGTTTCTTCTTTACTCACGCTGTTGGCCAATTTATGCCGAACAGCAGCATAAACATTGTTACCAGCAAGCCCAGAACGGCATAAACCTCGACCATAACGGCATAGACAACGCCCGCCTTAAATGCCATTTCCGGTCTTTTTGCAGCCATCAGGATACCGCCCGAACAGACCCTGCCCTGGAATATTGCGCTTACCAGACCGGCAAATGCGATAGGCAGACAGGCTATCAACACCTGCAGTCCCAGCGTCGTGCTCAACTCGGGAACTCCCTCATCTCCAAAGAAGTTGAGATTGAGCATAACAAGAAACGCCGCAAGGAAGCCGTAGAAACCCTGCGTTCCGGGCAGCACGACCATAATAAACATCTGCCCGTATCTTTCCGGCTTTTCACTCAGTACACCGGTCGCACTTCTGCCGGCGGTACCGATTCCAATTGCCGAGCCGATGCCTGCCAATAAAGCCGCCAACCCTGCGCCAATCAAAGCCAATGTCAGTCCATAATCCATTGTCAAATCTCCTTTCTTTCGTATCTCGTATAGTAGTGAGCTAAAGTGCCTAAAGTTTGGAGTGCCTAAAGTATAAAGTGCCTAAAGTTGTAGATTATCTTTTCACTTTAGCTCACTTTAGTCACTTTAGCTCACTTTAGTCACTTTCGCTTTTCACGTTTCACGCTTAATATAAATGTGTTTATACTTTTTGCTGAGCGGCTCAAATGCTTTGCCGCCGCCGGCAATGAACTTGGGGAAAAATTCTACATATTGAAGTCTCAAAGTATGAACAAAAGCACTCAGCCCTGATATCGCCAGGTTAAATCCGTGTCCGCCGACAAGGACTAATATCATCGCTATAATACCTATGCCATAAGGTATTTCGCCGGCGATTTTGGCAATAACGTTTATCGCCATAGCCAGACCGGCTGTAACCATACCGAGCGCCATTAATCTTAAGTAGCTCAGCACGTCTCCCATATAGAATATCGTGCTGAACAAATTATACATTCCCATCCCTATTCGCCCGCCCCAGCCTCCTTCTCGCTGGCTAAAAAGCAAAATCATACCCGCCGGAATAAGCGCCAGATACCCACAGAACGTTCCAATTCCAGCAGGAAGCGTTCCGAACTTGCTTGCCCCAAGGAGCACAAGCGAATTGAGCATAACCAGCCAGGTCAACTGGTCACACACCGCAGCGATGTAGTCCTTTCGTTTAATGTTGTGTCCGAGCGCAATAACCAGCCCGGCCATAATCTGAAAATAACCGAGAGCCAGTGCCAAAATGAAAAACATCATCGGTTTCTCAAGCGGGTCAAACCACATCATCTTTCCTCTTAACGGTTTCAATGCAGGTATAAACTGCTGGATTGCGTCACCGAACCATCCGCCGGTAAGCGCCCCAGTTACCACGGTTGCGGCAGCGCAAATCCCTAACATCCACATCAATTTTTTGTCGCCCTGCATCTTCTTTATAAAGAAAATCATTAAGGCGATAATAACAAGCCCGTAGCCGGCGTCGGTCAAACACAACGCAAAAAACAGTGCAAAAAACGGCGCCAGAAATACGGTCGGGTCCACTTCAAAATGCTTCGGCATACCATACAGGCGGGTTATCACCTCAAAAGGTTTTATAATATTCTTATTCTCTATCTCGACCGGTATTTCTTCGTCTTCAGCCGGTGCGATTTTTGTCAAACTCGACGCCTCGAAACCCGATACTATTTTCTCCAGCTTAGCATAATCATTTTTCTTCACCCAGCCTTCCAAAAGGACCGTATGCTCCGTAGCAGGCGCGGTATCCTTAGCCTGTTCTCTGCCTAACAGATTCTCATGATGGTCGTAGAGAATCTCAAGATTAAGCAGATTCTCGGACAACTTCGCCGCGTCATCCACCTGGCACTGTAATTGGTTCTCGGCGTTTTTCAGTTTATCGCTGTGTTCGCCAATCAAATCCGCGACGGTGCCGGTCATCGGCTCGAAGTTTACCGGCTCGAACTCGGCTGACCGCAGCAGCTTTTGAACCTGGTCGGCGTTTTCTTTGAGAGCAACGATAAGACAGGCGCACTTGCTGGTATCGGTTCCTATTTGCTGGATTGCCGCGCCAGGCTCACTCAGCTTTTCTTCTGTCTGCTCAAAC
>CAYTND010000083.1:0-8290 GCA_964438965.1 uncultured Pirellulales bacterium | reverse complement strand
ACTTTTGTGTCAGCCTTTTTAGTCAAAATCTCAATAAATGCTTCGACCATCTTCTTTGTATCGTCTTCACTCACACCATACAGGCGGAAATAAGTGTGGTTACCGATCGTCCTCCCAAAGTCAATAAACCGGAAGGGAAATGTTGAGACAAGGTCACGTTGTTTCTGAGACATTGCCAGGCCTGCAGAGGTCGCCAGGATCGCATCTACAGATTTAGTCGGCAGAGTTCTCCAATCCCCTCTAATGAACAAAACAGCAAAATGGGTTGATTCAAAGGGAGGCTGTTTGCTTATTAACATTAGCAACTGTGGTGGCCGGTCGCTTTTGATTTCAAATTTCAGTTCTGTTTCGGCCTCATTGGGTTCCGCACCCAATGTCAGACCACAAGCACACACTGAAATCAGGACCATTACTACTAATTGTACTTTTTTTGACTTAATCATTTTCTAATCTCCTTAACTAAATTATTGTATCTTTAATCTGGCTTTGGCTGCCGCAGTCGTTTCCGGATATGTTTCAACAATATAGCGATATTGCTGTTTTACGATGGTCTCAGCGTCTGGATATTCGGCTAAGAGTTCCGCCGCGGCTAACAATCGAGCAGCACTACCCGATTCGGTTATTTTGCGTTCAATCTCGGCAAAACTTATTTCTTTCTTTGCAGGTTTTACTGACGCACGCCAGACGATAGATGTTGTTACAACAAGCAAAATGCCTGCTGCAATTGCAGCATATCTTGGCCAGCGAATTTTCCTCACCTTTCCATGGATTGGAGCACGAATCTCTTTAGTTTCTGCCAGGCCATCCTCCCAGATGACCCCCGCAAGCTCAAGTGATTTCCGGAGTGCTTGCAGGGTACGCCGGCAGCCCTCGCACTTTTCTAAATGCTCAGCTACCTCGCTTGCCTCACTCGGCAACAACTGCCCATCAGCGTAATCGACGAGCATCTCTTTAATATCTTCGCAGGACCTTTCCATTACGGTTCAACACCTCGTTCTAATAATCGTTTAGCAAGAATCATCCGCGCCTCTCGCAGACGGCTTCGCACAGTGGATGGCTTAAGCCCCAATATTTCACCCACCTCTTTGGAATTAAAATCACAAAAATATCGCAATACCATCGGCCCAAGCAAAGAATCATCCAGTTTTTGCAAACTCTCTCGCACAATCTCAAGCTCCTCAGCGTCAATTACTTTCTCATCTGTTCTCTTTAAGGCTGCTTTACTTGCCGCCCGCCGTTTCAGTATTTCGCACGCTCGTCTGCGAAAGCTTCTCCGGCGTCGATGCTCCATCAAACATCTGTTGACCGTTACTTTTATCAGCCATCTAACGCTATCCTCTCTGCTTTGGCACTTACCGAGCTGCTTCAACGCCTGGATTGATACATCCTGCAGCACATCTTCGCCATCCTGTGCACTCAATCCCAAACCGGCCACAATCCGCTTAAGCCGCCCAAGCTCCGCTAAGAAGACATCCACAAAGTTCGATTCTGATGACCGTTCGCCGGCTGCCTGGTCCGTTTGGGCCATAAAATCCGAATTCATCTCATTCACAGTCTGCATCCACTCCGAGTCAGCTTTCGTTCATCTATTAGTATAATGCTAAAGGACACCGAAGTGTTGGCGGAAAGATGATTTTTTTCTCGAAAACAACGGAAAGAGCGCAAAGGACAGAGGGACAAAGGTTCAAAGTGGCAAAGGTCTTTGTGCCTCTGTCCCTTTGTCCCTTTATTGTTCAGACAGTGCGACGGTGCCGCAGTCGGTCCACCGCGACCGCCACTACGATAATCGCACCGGTGATAATCTCCTGCACCCAATTCGGCAGTCCCATCTGTGTGCACCCAGAAGCGATAGTAGTCATTAACAAAGCTCCCACTAAGGTGCCGAGAATCGACCCTTCTCCGCCGCTCAGGCTGCCGCCGCCGATTACCACCGCCGCTATCACATTTAATTCCAGTCCTACCGCCACCGTAGGGTCACCCACCGTCAATCGCGAAAACTGCATAAGTCCAGCCAATCCGGCAAAAGCCCCGCACAGCGTGAAAACTAATACCTTGACCCGCTCTACCGCCACCCCGCACAGCCGGGCTGTTTGCTCGTTCGAGCCGATAGCGAAGGTATGCCGTCCCAGCCGGGTGTACCGCAGCAGTGCCGCCACAGCCACAGCTAAAATAATCAGCACCCACACACCAGGTGGCAGCAGCATCCAGCTTCGCTCTTTCGGCAGCGAGGCCAGCAGCTCCTCCAGCCATTGCAACCGTTCCGGGTCAACATCGATCTTCTGCTCGCGTCCTATACCTTTAGCCGCCCCCCGAACTACCAACATCATACCCAAGGTAACGATAAAAGGCACCACGCGCAGCCGGGTTATCAGCAATCCGCTGACTAATCCGAAAAATGCCGCCGCCGCCACGCCCCCGACTGCCGCCGTCAGCGGATTCACGCCGCCATACCGCAGCAGCCAGGCAATCACCACCGTGCTCAGCGCGACAAGCGAACCAACAGAAAGGTCAATCCCGCCGGAGATAATCACCATCGTCATACCTAAGGCCGCCACGCCTACTATCGTCGTCTGCCGGGCAATCATTTCCATATTCCGCGTGGTCGCAAAACTCGGCGGCGCAATCAGCACAAACACCCCGTACACCACTACCAGAGCCAATACCGGCCCGAGAGTATTCAACCAGCTCCGCCAAGTGAATCCTCTTTTTTCTTTCGGTATCATCAGCTTATCGCTCATGCGCTAACCTCCTGTCCGGTCGCCTCTAACATAAGCTTATGCTCATCGACTTCGTCAATTCGGCGTGTCGGCCCCAACCTTCCGCGGCACATAACTGCCACCCGGTCGCAGACCCCCATCAACTCCGGCAGGTAACTGCTCACCATCAGCACCGCCTTGGGCTTTCGTCCTTCAGCCGGTGAACCGGTTGCCAGTGCATTTATCAACTTGTAAACCAGCGCCTTAGCCGCCACGTCAATACCCCGCGTCGGCTCGTCTAACAGCAGCACATCTACGTCGTGCAGCAGCAATCGGGCCAGCGCAACCTTTTGCTGGTTGCCGCCCGATAGGGACGATACCGATTGTCGTGGTCCAAGACAGCGAATATCCAGCCTTTCCAACCAGCGCCGCGTAGCTTTATCCTGTCGGCTCGGCAGCACCAGCCCCAGCGGGCCAAAGCCCCTCAGTTTGGAAAGTGTCATGTTATCCGCCACGCTCAGAGAAAGCGCCAATCCTTCTTCCTTGCGGTCCTCACTCAGAATACCGGCCCCCTGCATCCACCGCCTTACCGGCGAAGCCGGCCCCGTATAAACGCCTAATCGAATCCGCCCCCGCTTGACCGGTTCTAACCCGAATAGACTCCGCAGCAGCTCCGTTCGCCCGGCCCCAACCAGCCCGGCTATACCCAACACTTCCCCGCGATGCAGCTTCAGACTCGCCGACTTGGGCTTTTCCAGGCCGGCTAAATCTTCAATCTCCAAAATGACCTCTCCCGCCTGACGCGCAGAGCGAGGGTAAAGCTCCTCAACCTGCCTTCCCACCATCAGCGCTACTATCTCATCGGTTGTTATAGCAGTAACATCACTGCTGCCGACGACTCTTCCATCGCGCAGAACCGTTACCCTGTCCGCAACGCGCTTGACCTCTTCGATAAAGTGCGAAATATAGACAATGGCTTTGCCCTGCCGTTTCAGCCGCCCAATAATCTCGAAAAGCCGTTCCACATCCTGCTGCGTTAAGCTGCTGGTCGGCTCGTCCAGCACCAACACCCGGCAGCCGATAGCCAAAGCCCGCGCAATCTCTACCAACTGCTGCGAACCCACCGACAAATTACTAACACGAGCATCCGGGGTCAGTTCCGGATTATCAAATTCCTTAATCGCCTCGATTGTCCGCTGCCGCACCTGTTTGGCCCGCACCACGCCTAACGTCGCCGGTTCCATACCCAACATGATGTTTTCCTGTACGCTCAAATGTGGCGTTAGTGAAAGCTCCTGATAAATCATCGCCACCCCTGCCTGTCGAGCTTCGAGTGGATTGCTCGGCCGGTACGGCGTGCCGTCTAACCACATTTGCCCCGCATCCGCCTTGACCGCCCCCGAACAGACCTTCATCAGTGTGCTCTTGCCGGCGCCGTTCTCGCCAACCAGCGCCAGCACCTGGCCCGTAGCTACCCTGATGCTAACATCTTCCAGCGCTGCCGTTGCCCCGAAGCGTTTACAAACCCCCTGCATCTGGAGCCGTATCGATGATTGGTCCGAATCTACTCGTTCAGCCATTTTTTGAAATCCGGCTCCAACAGATTTTTCATCTTCGGTTCATTCATATTTTCCGGAGTAGCCACCGCCGAGCCGGTGTCGATTCGTTTTTCCACCTTTTCGCCGCGCAGGTGTGCCACCATCATCTTGACCCCTAAGTAACCCATATTGATTGGGTCCTGCAGCACTAACCCCTGGATATACCCTTTCCGCAGCGCCAGCACAAGCCGGTCAGAGCTGTCAAAACCCACATACTTAACTTTGCCCGCCAGGCCGCTGTCCTCCAGCGCCCGCAGCATCCCGAATGTCGTTGACTCGTTCGGACAGAATATCCCGTCAATCGTCAGACCCCCATCAGGCTTACGCAGCGGCGACAGCAGGTTCTCGCTCGCCAGGTAGGCGCTTTCAGTGGTTGCTCCGCCGTACTGGTTTGCGCTGACAACCTCGATTGCCGGATATCTTTCTTTCAACACATCCAGAAACCCCTGTTCCCGGTTCATTGTGCTGGCCGAGCCTTCCTGGCAACGCAGCATAATCACCTTGCCTTTTCCGCCCAAAATCTCAGCTAAACGTTCGCCGCCCTTTCTGCCGCCGATATAGTTGTCCGTTGACACAAAACTGGTGTAATCTTCCCTTTTTAGTCCGCTGTCGATTATCACCACCGGAATCCCGTTGTTCACAGCGTCTTTGACCGACATCCGCAGTGCCACATCGTCCAATGGCGCTAACACTATTCCTGAGACGCCGCGTGTTACGAAATCTTCCACCACCCTGATTTGCGACTCCCTGTCATCTTCCTTCAGCGGCCCTTTCCATATAACCTCCACGTCTATACCCGCGTCTTTCAACTCCTGCTCGGCCTGGATTGCACCGGCGTGAATCGACTTCCAGAAAACGTGCGTCGTGCCCTTGGGAATCACGGCAATATGATACTTGTTTTCGCTCTTTTCTTTCTGCTTACATCCGCTCGCAATAAAAACAACCGATATAGCAACGATAACGATTGCTCCTAAGACCTTTTTCATAATTCTGGCTCCCTGAATTTTCGTTTTGGCGGCAATATTAAAAACTCAACAACCGACGGTCAATAAAGTATATCTGCTTTGCTCGGCATGACAACTCAAAACAAGCCGGTTTAAGTAATATAAGACAAAAAGGGAAAATTTCTAACGGACTCTGTTGACAAGCCTATATTTTCTTTCTATTATAAGTACCCAGTTGGAATTTCGATGCTGCACGGACATCGCGGCAATTGAATTCCCTGTGTTTGTACCACTTATCTGGAACAAAGATTATGCTGGCGTGAAGGTTTAAAGCAGAGTGGACCCCGTTAGAAATCCTATGACAAGAAATGATATGATACAGAAAAAGAAAATTTCTAATGGGATGAAAATTGTAGTTGTTTTACCGGCCCGTTTCAGTTCTACCAGGTTCGCCGCTAAGGTTCTCGCCAAAGACACAGGCAAATTCCTTGTCCAGCACACCTACGAGCAGGCCTGCTTAGCTAAGTTACCGGAGAAGGTTATAATAGCAGCCGACGATGAAAAGATTGTTGCTGCCGCCGAGACATTCGGCGCCGAATGTATTCTGACCTCGGTCGAGCACAAAAGCGGCACCGACCGCATAGCTGAAGCCGTTGCAGATATGGACGTCAATATTGTGGTAAACCTCCAGGCCGACGAGCCGGAAATCGACCCGGTCAATATTGATTATCTTGCCCAGCTTCTGATAGACAATCCTGACTATCCGATGGCCACACTCTCCGCTGAATTTCAGAACGTAGAACAGGTGGCCGACCCTAATATCGTCAAAGTAATAACGGATTGCAACGATGCCGCAATTTATTTTTCACGTTTCCCTATTCCCTACGACAGAGAAGAATCCGGCGTAGGAAACGTCCAGCAGTATCTGCGGCATCTCGGTATTTACGCTTATCGCAAGCAGTTTCTGCAAAAAATAACAACATTGCCGCAAACACCGCTGGAAAAAATCGAAAAACTCGAGCAGTTACGAGCAATTGAAAACGGCTACTCCATTTTAGTCGGCAAAGTCGAACATACCTGCGACGGCATAGACACCCCCCAGCAGTACGCCGAATTCGTTGCCCGCTACAATGCGAACCGTGAAGCCTTAAACAAAATGCCAGATACGAGGTGAAATTTATGTCGAACGATAACGATTTATTGGCTTCTGTCAGTGATACTTCAACTGAAAGTGAGTTTTTCTCGCCCATGCCGGATGGCTATAAAAAGGGAAAGGCTCGCTATTGTTTTGTAATGGGTACTGTAATGAGCGGCCTGGGCAAGGGGATATTTTCATCCTGCCTCGCCAAGCTGATGCAGGACAAAGGCCTCAAAGTCGCACCAATCAAGCTCGAAGGTTATCTGAATATAGACTCCGGCACGCTGAATCCATTCCGGCACGGAGAGGTGTTTGTCCTCGATGACGGTATGGAGTGCGATATGGATTTGGGCACATACGAGAGGATGCTCAATCAGAATTTAAGCAGAGCAAATTTCACCACAAGTGGACAGATATTCAGCTCAATCCTGCACAAGGAACGCCACGGTGACTATCTCGGCAGAGACGTCCAGATGATTCCTCACGTTACCGGCGAGGTCAAATTGAAATTGCGTCAGTTGGCAATGGAATCCGATGCCGACATTATCTTCATCGAGATTGGCGGTACCGTAGGCGATTTGGAAAATGCCTACTACATCGAGGCGATGCGCGAGCTGGCCTACGAGGAAGGCCCCAACAGCAGTTGCTTCGTCGCCCTGACCTATATACTGGAACCGAAAACACTCGGCGAGCAGAAATCGAAGGCCGCACAACTGGGAATCAAACAGCTTATGCAGTGCGGTATTCAGCCGGACATCATCGCCTGCAGGGCAGCCGGCCCCGTCACCGAAAAAATCCGCCAAAAGATAAGCGTGTACAGCAACGTCCCCTTTGAAAGGGTCATCTCTCTGCCCGACTCCGCCAGCATTTACACGATACCGGCAATGCTCAGAGACCACGGACTCGATTTCAAAGTCGCCAGGCTGCTTAAAATCGAGGACAGAATCAATCTCCGGCACGAACGCAAGGCCTGGGCGCGCTGGTGCGATTTCACCGACAAAATCGGCTCTGCCGGCCGCCAAATTACCATCGGCATCACCGGCAAATACACTTCCGTTCGTGACAGCTATGCCTCGATAATCAACGCCCTTGAACACGCCGGCATCGCTTTGGCCGCCGACGTCAAAATAAAATGGATTGAAACAACTGGAATCACCAATGAAAACGCAGCCGACAACTTAGCTGACGTGGATGGCATTATCGTCCCGGGCGGCTTCGGAACGCGCGGCGCCGAAGGAAAAATCATCTGCATAAAATATGCCAGAGAAAATAATCTGCCCTATCTTGGATTATGCTTCGGCTTTCAAATGGCTGTTATAGAATTTGCCCGTAACGTCTGCGGCCTGACACAGGCCAACAGCACAGAGATTGAGCCGGATTGTTCCGAGCCGGTAATCGACATATTACCGGAGCAGAAAAAATTAGAAGGTCTGGGTGGAAATATGCGGCTCGGCGGAAGGGATATAGAATTAAAACCTCAGACATTGGCCTGGGAGCTTTTTGGCAAAGCGAATTCGGTCAGAATGCGATTCAGGCATCGTTACGAAGTTGACCCGCGTTATATCGAACAACTGGAAAAGGCCGGCCTTGTCTTTTCCGGAAAAGCACCAATTCACCCGATTATGCAGATACTCGAGCTTCCGTCCCATCCATTTTTTATGGGCACTCAGGCCCATCCCTGCCTGACTTCCAGACCACTCAAGCCGCAGCCGATGTTCATCGGACTCCTCGCAGCAGCAATGCAAAAGCATTACCCCGATGAAAAACTACCCGATTGCATAAAGGCTGTCCAAAGAGTATGAAATCGCGCTAATTAGTTCCTGTTGCGGAAACAGTACGCCTGTTAGTCCTAAGGACTCCTTACGGAGAAGCGTATGTATCCATATTTGTCATTCCCGCGGAAGCGGGAATCCA
>CAYTND010000082.1:0-8290 GCA_964438965.1 uncultured Pirellulales bacterium | reverse complement strand
CTCTATAGTGCGCGGGCCCCAGCATCTTAAGCATGAAACTTAGTTGGAGAGCTTCGGCCCATTCATTCGCATCGATACCCTCATTTTGCAAATCCCATGGCGTTTCAGCAAGTATTTCAGCAAATCGTCCAAAATATTCATCAATTTTCGCCACCATCTCCTGTCTGTCCGGATAGCTGAAGCTTACAAACCTCCACAGGTTTTCCTTCCAGTCATCGGTGGCCACATAGGGCAGGCCGCGCACCAACATACGGCCACTACCCTTTCTATCATCAGTAAACGTCCGTTGAATCTGGTCATACCAGAAAGCTTTTTCCGCTTCCATAGAGATAACCGGCTCATGCTTGCCGAATTGCTTGTCTAATTCTTCCTGAGTGCTTTTCAAAATATCCGCTGGCACATCTATCCTGTCCAGGAGTATAAAAATCACATTACGGGCGAGAGCCTCAATCGCAATGCCTACTAACTGCTCAATCATTAAACCGTGACCTTGTAGATGACCGCTAAATTTTGTAAGAGCAACGGAGTCGCTCAACGCTGTTTCAACGTCTCCATTGTATGCCTCATATTGAATCTGCCATCGCATAGCACGCGCCAGAGATTTGTAGCTCGGCAAAACCTCCATGGTATCAGCCACAAGACCTCCTCGGGCCAATTCAGGCTCATCGCTGGTGTATTTGCTCCAGTAACCGACACAACGTGAGCCCTGCCTTACCGCTTCAAAAGCTGCCTGGTTGTCTTCAATCCAGGTTGTCAAGGAACTCAACTGCACATCGTTGAAGTCCGTTGGCCATTTCGCCCTGCTTTTGCTTAGCCATTGTGGCATTTCCACATATAGTTCAAATGCTTTCTCATAGTACGGCCTTGCATTGTCCGCCTCATCTCTGCCGGCCCGGACAAGCTTGTTCAGCCAATCAACATAGTTGACGCTTATAGTTGGCTTACCCACAAGCATCGGACTAGAGCATATTAGAAAATACAGGACTATAATTCCCAGAACCTGCAAGCTGCGGACAAGAGCTTTTCGCCAGAGAGGTCGGCAGCGTTTTTTGGCCCGACGTAATAAAACAGCTAACAGTGTTACTTCGCCGAAGTCGGCGATTAACTGCTGGGCTTTCTGCTCTTTTTCCTGGTCGGTTTTACAATCTTTTAGTTCATCTTCAAAATGCGCAGCAAGTTCGGCCATTACCTCGGAGCGGACTTTTTTACGATAGCGCATTTTCTTCATGACCTGCCTTATGTATTCTGCAACACAAGGCGGCAGTTTGTTAAATTCTATTTCTGACTTGTCTTGCTCTTTCAGGCCCATATGAGATACCGTTATTTCTTTACCTGCGGTTTTGGCACAGGCCAGAAGACCGCATCGCCATTGTCCAACCAATTCCTAATTCGGCCCGTTGAGTCCCTGCTGTATTCACCGCCTTCATCGGTAAAATTAGAGCCGACGCTGTAGAGGATGAAATCGTCATCAGTTTTTTTGTAAGACAGCGGCTTATCACTGAAAGAGTCCATCGGCAATTGCTTCAGATAACCGGCAGTAACCAGTTGATTCAAATTCTGTGGATACCGGCCAGTATCGCCATTGTATCTTAATATTGCAATTATTGTCAAAGCAGCTCCAACTTCAACAGGAACTCGATTAACTATTTCAATTACTCTCCCAATAGCCGGAGTAAGTGTGCGCAGAAAAACATTGCCGTTAACAAGCTCCTTAAGCTTATCATCTATGGCATCGCTTTCTGCGTGCCTTTGTACGGCGGTTTTCAAAGATAACTGTTCAAAATAATCATAAAGTGCGTTCACTGACTTCAAAGTTTCCTCTTTGTTCGGATGTCCGAAAAGATATGGCGCTGAATACAATACAGCTACAATCAAATCCCCGATGCCTTCTTCATTCTCATAAATGCCGGCCAAATCGCTTATCTTTCTGAATCTCGGCAGATACAAATGCCCTTTGCCGAACCTGTCAGAGGTAAAACATCTTTGTATCTCGTCATACATCGTCAGTCTCTCGGCATTGAGACTTATTGCGAAGTTTTCGTCGGCGATAATCTGTTCAAAATCACGCTGAAAGTCCGCCAATATCGCTGAGTCAATTTCATATCCGCCTACAATGTCCCGAATAGTTCGAACAGATAATGCTTCAATAGCAATTCCTACAAGCTGCTCAATCAGGGTCTTGTCCCCTCTAATATGTTGCCCGAGGCGGTAACAGGATTTCATATCGACAAAAGCATCCTTGAATCGGCCTTGCTCGGCACGAAGTTGAGCCCTCGAGCGCAAAGCAAAAGCCAATCTGCGGAACCCGGAAAGTTTAGGCATAACAATGCTCATCATTTCCGTTGTCTCCCTACCTCCGCCATAGGTTTGCCAATGGTAGGGTTTCTTCGCGCCGGCAATAACAAGTTCAAAGATTTCCTTGTTGTCATTCAGCCATTTTTCTATACGCTTCTTCTGTTCGGAAGTAACTTCCTCGTATTTTTTGCCCAAAAGTCTGCGCATGTCGTTTTCTACAAGTTCCATCTCTTCGGGAGTCGGTTGTGTTTTTGACCTAAGCTCAGCAGCATCATCCCACCTTTTTTCATACAGCTCTATTGCCTTAATATATAAAGGCGCGGCGTTGAGGGATTCATCAGCTACGGGTCGAACCATATTGTTAAGCTCGGCAACGTAATTGGTGGAGATAACCGGCTTGCCGGACAAGAACCAGACGACATAAACAATAAAACATAAAATTAACACGCCGACGGCTTGAAATGTCCGTGCAACGACTGTTCGCCAGAGTGGTCGGCAGCGTTTTTTGGCCCGTCGTAATAAAACAGCTAATAGTTTTACATCGCCGAAGCCGGTTATTAACTGCTGGGTTTTCTGCTGTTTTTGCTCATCGGTTGTGCAATCTTTTAGCTCATCTTCAAAATGCGCTGCAAGTTCGGCCATTACTTCTGAGCGGACCTTTTTACGATAGCGCATCTTCTTTATGATCCGGTTTATGAATGCGGCGGCGGAATCGGGAAGGCGCCGGAGGTAGGATTGCTTTTCCTGTGTTTCCATTTTTGACCTCAGAAAAACATTGCGTTTTGTGAACCCGCAGTAAAACTGCGGGCTAAATACTTTGAGATTCTTCGCTGCGCTCAGAATGACGGTGTCAGGCCGGTGTGAGTGCTCCGCCGAAGACGAGATTCAGGCCGGTCGTTAGCTCTCTGAGCTGGGCCTTTTGCTTTGCCAATTGGCCCTTGCCTTTGCTGGTGATGGAGTAATATCTTCTCTTTCTGCTGGACTGATTATTCTCCCATTTGCCTTTGACGAGCTTTTTTGCCTCCAGATTGTACAGCAGCGGGTACAGTGTTCCTTTGCCGAGGGTCAAAATATCACCGCTTCTTTGTTCGATGGCCTGACTGAGCTCGTAGCCATACATTGGGCCGCGAGAGAGAATCTCCAGAACGACCACCGGTGCAATTCCCTTCAATAGCTGACTTTCAAATTTCATAAAAATCTCCTTTTGTAACCACAGATTTCACAGACTTATGTTATACTTTGCTTTGCATATTATGTTATGCAAACTATGTAATGTCAACTAAAAAATAAAAAAATATTTTAAAATATTTTTCCATACACTGATGTAAGTATCAATTCTGCTAAAATTTCTTGCAAAATCGTCTTTTCTGCATAAAATAGTTGGAAATCTGCTCAAAATGGTGCGTTTGAACCGATTAGGATTAGAGAGCGGAAACAGTTACATCCGGAGCAGTGGCCGAGCGGCTGAAGGCGACGGTCTTGAAAACCGTTGTACCGAAAGGTACCGGGGGTTCGAATCCCTCCTGCTCCGTTTTTATAACACCATAAGTACTGCAAGGAACAAATACTGCCTTACTTTAGTAAATAGGTTTAAAAGTACGCCTCTTCTTTTTTGGATAAGAAACAAACACCGACAAATAATAGCACCATCCCTGAAATCTGCATGACTGTAACCCACTCTCTTAAAATCAAAAAAGCAAAAACGGTCGCAAAAAAAGGCGTTGAAAGCTCCATCGCACAAACCTGAGCAGCTTTAATTCGCTTCATGCTTTCATAATAAAGTATGGTTCCCACCCCAACTATAACACCGACCAGGATTTGATAGATATTGGAAAGAACCAACGAAGATTTGAGCGATAAGTAAACCACAAATATCACCGAGGCGATTAAATATCTATAAAAGGTAACAACGCCGGCATTAAGCTCTCTGAGATATTTTCTCGTAACTATAGCCGTTGTTGCCCAGGCCGCCGTTGCCAACAGTACATAAATATCTCCTATCGTGCCTAATTTTATCATAAACAGATTTTCCGGCGTCTTCGTTGTAACAAACAAGGCTGCAATTATCATAGTGAATATGCCGATGTAATCAAATCTTGTCAGCTTATCTTCCTTTAAAAAAATGAACCCCACCAAAATAATAAAGACCGGCTGCATATGACCTATCAGGACTGCATTAAGCACGGAAATTTTTGTTAAGGCAAAAAAGTACAACAAATCCCCGATTAGCGTCCCGGCTATTGCAATATAAAGAATTTTTGAGAACTGATTTTTGGTAATCTTAAGCTTTTTTCTTCCTGTTAAAAAAACGTATAAAAGGGCAGTGAAAACAACAACTATCGCCCTGATGGCGGAGGTTTGAAGATAATCAGAGTTCGCATAAGCCAGTTTTGCACAAACAGGCTCCAGCGCCCACATTAAACTGGCTCCGAGTATTGCCAATATGCCTGTTCTCTTTGCGTCCATAATAGCTATCTAAATTCAATATAATAGATGAGTTCTGATAGCATATTTACACCTTCAATGCAAGATGGTAAACGCTACAGATAACTTTGTAAGTAGAAAGATGAGTCTTTATATAACTCCGGCCGCGTATAGGTTGCAAATTGTGCTTGTATAAGGTCTGTCCGTGTGCTATCATTTAAAGGTCTGAAAAGAATAGAAGTGTAGATTTTATTACCAGGTGTTTATCAGCTTTGAGCAAGATTAACAATGGAAGAGGGCTTCGTCATGCGCCTGAAATACACATTAGCGGTTATTGTTATTCTTTGTTTGGCGAACCGCCTGACTTGTAACATTTATGCGTCCGATTCGTCAGCCGTATCAAATGATTCACCAAATGGGGATGTATCCAAACAAATCATCGATGAAGAGCACCAATCAATTAACAATCTTCGTGAGCAAATCGCTCTTTTGGAAAATAAAAATCGCCTGCTTGAAGAAAAAAATCGGAACCTTTTAAACCAAATGTACCGGGTGCTTAATCTCGCTCCGATGTTTACAATCGCCGTTATTGGTCTAATTATTTATTTCACGCACCGGCGATATGAAAAAGACAAATTGCTTCTAATGTGCATAATTAAGAGTGAAACTGCAAAGTTAAGAGCAGAATTCGAAAACCGATACTCTGAAGCAGTTAGACCTGTTGACGAGCGTATTAAGTCTTTAACGGAAAACAATCTCATCTTTCAGATGGAGGTCTCGACGCTCCAGGCCGAACAACAGATGAGCAAAGGTCAGCTAACCAATGCCATAAGATGCTGGGTTGACGTTGCACAAAAGGCCTGGTCTATAAAATGGAATTGGCGTGTTGCCTTTGCTCTCGATAAAATAAAATACCTCCTCGAAAACGGAGCCAAAATCACGCTCACGTCAAGTAAAACTGAACTGGCCGCTTTTCTGCAATCTTTACCGTCGCAATTTGAACCATTGGTCAAAGCAATTCAAAGCAAAATCTAAGTGTTCGACAAATACAATACACAGGGCAAATTCAACTGACATAATTTAGGTTGATTTTTTGCCTGTCTTTTTATATTCTTCGTACACTGATTTGCGAGCAGTGGTTCGTCCTCTGTTACGTTACAGCTTTGTTAGCGGTAACGTTTTTTAAGGCAAGGATTGTAGAAATGCAGATCGATTCATATCAATTCGGTAACATCGTAATTGACGGAGTAAATTACAATAAAGATGTTATAATTCTTAACGGAGCCGTCCGGGCCGACTGGTGGAGGAAGCGGGGGCATTTGTTGTCTGCGGAGGATTTACAGCCTGTCATTACCGCTAAGCCGTCCGCGTTAATAGTCGGCTGCGGGGCATCAGGGCTGATGAAGGTCTCGGACGAGGTCCGCCAGGTTCTGCTGGAAGAGGACATCCAGTTGGAAGCGGTTGATACGGCCAAGGCCGTCGAGCGGTTCAATGAACTATCGAAAACCGGCGTTAACATTGCCGCTGCGCTGCATTTGGCCTGCTAACGTATTCTTTGCAGCGAAGCTACTTTTCAGATTCTTTTTCGGGTTTTTGCACTTCGCCGGTCATAGGAACAAATCGGACAGGCATAACATTTCTTTTGCGGAGATTGCCCTTGTCATCCTTTGTTATCACGACCAGATGCTGAAAGCCGAAAGAACCCTCCACTGGCAATATCATTCGACCGCCCGGCTTTAACTGCTCGAGCAGCGGCGGGGGGATGCGCCCTGCGGCGGCCGTGCCGATAATGGCGTCAAACGGGGCGTTTTCCTTCCAGCCGAAGAAACCATCGCCGAACCTGACGAATACGTTCGGGTAGCCGAGCTCCTTCAGGCACTTTTTGGCCCTCTTTGCAAGTCCTTCGACAATCTCGATAGTATAGACCTGCTGTGCAATCTCGGCGCAGACGGCGGCCTGATAGCCGGAGCCGGTGCCGATCTCGAGGACTTTGGAATTGCCCTTGAGCTTTAACGCCTCGGTCATAAAGGCCACGATGTAAGGCTGGCTTATCGTTTGGTCATAGCCGATGGGCAGCGGATAGTCGGCATAGGCATAGCGCTGCTCGGTGGGCCGAATGAAGGCGTGGCGGGGCACGATTCGCATCGCCTTTAGGACATTGGGGTCGTTGACGTCTCTGGCCTGGATTTGCCGGGCAACCATTCCTGCCCGCTCTTTGGTCCGCTCTTTAAAGGCCGGATGTTTGTGCTCAAGACGAAGTGGGCTTTTATCGTTCGGGTCTTTTTGTTCCTGCTCGGGCTGTTGGTTCGGCTCGGCTGGCGCCTGATTCGCGTCAGCTTCTGAACCTTGCGAAGCTACAACTGACTCAGGTTCCTTTGCACAGTTAATCGTAAAGATAATTGCAAATAACGCCGGCACTATCAGCAAACACAAAGCCACATACATCCACTTCTTGAGCCGTCCCGGATTTGTTGCAGCCATTTTCTATCCCTCCAATTTGCGAACTACGATTTCCGATTGAGAATTGGCTATGGCCACCCCCGAACAAGCCTTCGACAAGCTCAGGCCAGGGTTTGAGGGTGCCACCCTGTGCTTCTCTAATAACGCAAGGCCCGGCAACAGCTAATATTATACCATATATTTAGAAAACAACCGCAATTTAATCTTTTCCAAAAACCTCATTTTTTAGATTTTTGGAAGACTGTTTCCTAATATGGCGAACGGGAGATGTTCTAAGTTTTTAGCAACTGCTTATCATCATTTAGCAGCCATCCTGCCGGTTTAACTGCCAAAATTTTTGCAAAAAATCTCTTGCAAGGAAAAGATTAACTTTTATACTTTAAGCTATTATAATTGCGGGCGTAGCTCAGTGGTAGAGCGTCACGTTGCCAACGTGAATGTCGTGAGTTCAAATCTCATCGCCCGCTGTCAGGAGTTTTCCCAGGGATCGGGACTCTTATAGTATCGGTGAGGCACCGGCTAAGAGGTAGTTTGGCATTGGTCGCCGATACGTTTAGGAAACTGTGAAAACCTGGCTAAAACCCGCTGCTTCGCTTTTGCGAAGCAAAACGGCGGGTTTAAAGCCTTTTTTGTTTATTATTTCAGAGCTGCACCTGCTTGCGCGGGTGTAAACTCCTGCCTGCGAAAGCAGGCAGCAAAATCGTTCAGGAGCACCAAAATGGCTGAAGAAGAGCAAACTGAAGAACAAACGGCAGAACAGACTGCGGACAAAGCCGAAGAGCAAGCCGAAGAACAATCCACAGCACCGAATGAAGAACAGCCAACGGCACCGGAAGAAGAACAATCCACAGCACTGAAAAACACAGTAACGATTGAAGAAGCAGGCCCCTGCAAAAAAAAGGTCTCTATAGAGATACCTGAAGAAGCAATTAAGAACGCTACTGATGAACAATACAACACTCTGCGCAAAGAAGCGCTGGTGCCGGGCTTTAGAAAGGGTCGAGCACCCCGCCGACTTCTGGAAAAAAGATTCGGCAAGGAGACAACAGAGCAAATCAAATTGAAACTGCTGATTGATGCGAGTGATTCAGCCGTCAAGGATAACGAGCTG
>CAYTND010000081.1:0-8333 GCA_964438965.1 uncultured Pirellulales bacterium | reverse complement strand
CCATCACATAGCTGAGGCGATTTTCAAGGGACTGGGCAAGGGTCTTGGTACGGCTGTCAGCATTCTCGGGACGGATGTCCCAAGCACAAAGGGGGTGTTGTGATTGAGGAACCTAAAAGTGAATATCGAAGCGGGATAGGCACCGATATCCACAGGCTCATCGAGGGCAGGAAGCTGGTGCTCTGTGGAGTTTATCTGCCGTACCCGGCCGGGCTGGCCGGCCACAGCGATGGTGATGTGGGCCTACACGCTGTCATCGACGCCCTGCTTGGAGCAAGCGGGATGGGTGATATAGGGACGTTGTTTCCCAGTACGGACCCGCGATGGAAGGACGCGGACAGTAAGGAGCTTTTGTTTGTTGTAAAGGAGCAACTCGAAGAAAAACACTGGGAGGTAGTCAATATTGATTTGATTATACACGCAGAAGCGCCAAGGCTCGAGCAGGTCAAAGGGCAAATGAAAAGGTGTATCGCAGGGCTTTTGGGGATTGATTTTACGGCGGTGAACGTCAAGGCGAAAACTAACGAGGGGCTCGGCGATATAGGGGCCGGTGAGGCAATAGCTGCTACGGCGACAGCGCTTTTGAGAAAGAAAAGAAAAAGAACGCTATAAATGATAATTGATTATTGATTCAAACTGACCTATCCTTTATGTCATTCCCGCGCAAGCGGGAATCCAGTTTTTCGGCTCTGGACCCCTGCTTTCGCAGGGGTGACATCGTCGGTTTTTACTTTCCGCAACAGGAACTAATTAAGAGGTTATTGATGGTATTTGCATATGACATTGAATCTTTATAACAGTCTGACGAGAAGGAAAGAGGAATTCAAGCCGTTGAAAAAAGGCAAGGTTGGTATTTATGTCTGCGGGCCGACCGTATATGGACACTCACATTTTGGGCATGCGAAAAGTTATGTGAGCTTTGATGTGCTGGTCAAGTATCTTCGTTATCTGGATTACGATGTTACCTACGTGCAGAACATAACAGACGTGGGTCATCTAACCGACGATGCGGACGAAGGTGAGGATAAAGTTGCCGAGGCAGCCAAAAAAGAGATGAAGCATCCAATGGCGCTGGCGGAAGACTACACTCGCAGCTACTTTGAAGATATGGACAGGTTGAACTGCGTTCGGCCCGATATAAGCCCGCGAGCAAGCGGTCATATACTCGAACAGATAGGGCTGGTAACGATACTTCTGAAAAAAGGCTATGCGTATGCGGCCAACGGCTCGGTGTATTTCGATGTGTCCAAGTTCAAGGACTACGGGAAACTCTCCGGCAGAAATGTGGAAGAGATGTTAGCCGGTGCCCGCGTGGAGGTCTCGCCGGATAAAAAGAACCCGGTTGATTTCTCGCTCTGGAAGAAAGCTGAGCCGAACCATATTATGCAATGGCCCAGTCCGTGGGGGCCAGGCTATCCGGGCTGGCATCTGGAATGCTCGGTAATGAGTATGAAATATCTGGGCAAGACAATCGACATTCACGGCGGCGGACTGGAAAACAAGTTCCCGCATCACGAGTGCGAAATCGCCCAGTCGGAAGCAGCCAACGACGTGCAGTTTGTTCGATACTGGGTGCACAATAATATGGTTACCGTTGACGGGCAAAAGATGGGTAAGAGTTTGAATAATTTTATTACATTGAAACAGGCCTTTTCAGGTACTCACGAGAGACTAACCAGGCACTATGACCCGCTGGCGATAAGGCAGTTGATTTTGAACAGTCATTACAGAAGCCCGCTGGATTTTTCCGATGCGGCCCTGTTCGCGGCGCAGAGCGGTTACGGAAAAATAACCGAGACAGTCAAAGCAGTACGAAAAAGAATAGACACAGCGAAAGAAGGCACAATCGACGAGAATATAGCAGAGCAGCTAAAACAGATGAGGGAAAAATTCGAAGCGGCAATGAATGATGATTTGAATACCTCTGTTGCACTGTCAGTTATGTTTGAACTTGTTCGGCTGGCTCAGAAACTGCTTGAAGACAGCCGAACAACCCAGGGGACCCTTAATCTTGTTGATGTTCTATTTGACCGGCTGGGCGGCGATTGTCTCGGTATTGTAAAAGAGGAGTATCAGCAAATCGGCGCCGCTGACGAAGAGCTGATGGACAAGCTGGTCAATGTTTTGATTGAGCAGCGAAACGAATCTCGCAAAAACAAGGATTTTGCCAAGGCGGATGAGCTTCGCACTAAACTGGATGAAATGGGTATTGTGCTGGAAGATAAGCCGGATATGACCACCTGGAGAATGAAATGAGGATACTCGGTATCGACCCGGGTTTGCAGGTCTGTGGATATGCCTGTTTAGAGGCAGGCGGGGATAAGGAGACGCTAATTGAAGCAGGCGTCATCCGTATAGCGAGCGGCTCAGCTATAGAGCAAAAATTGAATGGATTAGCCGAAGATACCCAGTCGCTTCTGGAAAGTTTCAAGCCCGACGTTGTAGCAGTGGAAGAATTGTACTCACACTACGCCCATCCGAGAACAGCGATATTGATGGGACACGCAAGAGGTGTTATACTGCAGAGGTGCGCCCAGGCGGCAATTGAGGTCAGAAGCTTTAGCGCGACACGTATAAAAAAATCAATTACCGGCAACGGCAGGGCATCGAAGGAGCAGGTGCAAAAAACTATTCAAACGATTTTGTCCCTGCCGCAGATACCGGAGCCGAACGATGTGGCCGATGCCATAGCAGCAGCGATGTGCTGTGCAAATTCGATTAACAGTGTTGTTATCAGATAATCATTTGAATAATGATAGCCGGCATTGAAGGAAATCTGAGATGTCTTGCTATTGGAATAGAGGTGTCTGAAAAATGACGTTATCGTTTGAGTGGGATAGCAGGAAAGCTCGGTCGAACAAGAAAAAGCATGGAATCACTTTTGAGGAAGCCTCAACCGTCTTTGGTGATATTTTATCTATTACAATTGATGACCACGGTCATTCAGTTGGTGAAGATAGATTTGTTACTGTTGGCACATCGGTCAACGATAGACTAATCGTGGTTGTACATACAGAACATGATGATATCATACGTATCATCAGTGCTCGCAAGGCCATCAGGCATGAGCGAAAACAATATGAGCAAGCATAAGCAAATGATTTCGTCCGGAGAAAAATATGAGAAAAGAATACGATTTTAGTAAAGGCGTCAGAGGTAAATATGCCAGGAAATATAAGGCAGGAACGAATATCGTTCTGCTCGACCCTGATGTAGCCAAGGTGTTTAAAACACCGGGCGCTGTTAATCGGGCTTTAAGGTCCCTGGCTGAAATCATCAGGACACAAAAAGCATAGCAATGATAGCCAGTATTGAAGGAAAACTCATCAAGCTTGACAGCGACTGCTGCCTGGTGCAGGTAGGGGCGGTCGGGTATGAGGTAATGCTGCCGGGCTATTGCGTTGATGCGCTGTCCGGCGAGGTCGGCTCGGATATTACCCTCTGCACTATGGAATACTATGAGGGGGCACCGGTCGGCGGAAACCTGATACCGAGAATGGTTGGTTTCTTAAACACAAGCGAGAGAGATTTTTTCACCAAATATATCAGCGTTAAAGGAGTGGGTATAAAAAAAGGCCTGCGGTCGTTGAACATACCGATAGCTACCATAGCAGCGGCGATAGAGAACGGCGACGATAAGATACTAATATCACTGCCTTCGATAGGCAGGAGGATGGCTCAGCAAATTATCGCTGAGCTAAAGGGCAAATTACAGACTTTTGCAGTCGGCGCCGAAGCAGCAAGGCTGGCAGAGGCTGGATTCAAGCCATTCCAGACCGAGGCATTGGAGATTCTTATCGCCTGGGGTGAAAAAAGAAACGAAGCGATGGAGCTGATTGAATTGGCTTCTCGGAAACATCCCGATATAAATTCGGCTGAGGCACTTGTGCCTTTGGTATATAGGTTACAGCAGGGAGTAGAGGTATAAACGTAAAACCTAAAATGCAAAACGCAAAACTATAGTGTAAAATCCAAAAGTTTTAAGTTTTGAATTATGGTTTTTAATTTTACACTTTGAATTTTCAGTTTCCATATTATGGCGATAGGCAGAATTATAAGCGGGCAGTCTTTGAATGAGCAGGAGGAGAGTTTTAACGTCTCACTTCGGCCAAAGTTCTTAGGCGAGTGTGTAGGCCAATGCAACGTCAGAGAAAAAGTGGCAATTGCGATAGCAGCGGCCAGGCAAAGGTCTGAGCCATTGGAGCATATTTTGTTTTACGGCCCGCCGGGACTTGGCAAAACTACGCTTGCCCATGTCGTAGCGAACGAGATGGGGGCAAGGATACGCTGCTCATCCGGGCCGGCGCTGGCAAAGGCCGGTGATGTTATGGGCCTTTTGAGTAATATAAACACCGGCGATGTGCTTTTTATCGATGAGATTCACCGGCTCAGCACGCCGGTCGAAGAGTTTATTTATCCGGCGATGGAAGATTTCAAGGTTGATTTCACCGTCGATAGCGGTCTGCACGCAAAGACGATAAATTTTCCACTGAAACGTTTTACTTTAATTGGTGCCACGACACGGGCGGGGCTGCTGAGCGCTCCGCTTCGCAGCCGATTCGGGATGCTGTATCATCTGGATTTTTACAGCAGCGCCGAATTGACGGAGATTTTGGACAGGTCGGCGGAACTATTAGGCTTGCAGTGCGAGGATGGGACGCTGGAATTGATTGCGGACCGCTCCCGCGGGACGCCGAGAGTGGCGAACCGGCTGTTAAAACGCGTCCGTGACTATGCACAGGTAAAAGGCTCAGGAGTGCTTAGTACGGGCATTGTCGAAAACGCGCTGAAGATGGAGCAGATTGACACGTTAGGCTTAGATGAATTAGACAGGGCGGTTTTGCGTGCGCTGGCTAACGTCTATGACGGCGGGCCGGCCGGCATCGAGGCGATCGCAGCCACACTCGGTGAAGAGAGGGACACATTAGAGGATGTCGTAGAGCCATATCTCTTGCAAATCGGATTCCTGCGTCGAACCAAGAGGGGAAGAGAAGTTACCAAACAAGCCTGTGAACATCTCGGCCTTAAGTGCCACAAAAAGAAACACAACTCCGAACAGCCCGAGCTTTTTGAAAAAAGCGAGCAATAGACGAAAGACAACACCCCTCATTTGCTGGTTTTAAAACGCTATGAGCTTTGCAAGCTACAAGGCTTTGTACAAAATTGCAAAGAAAAAGTGAGCCAACTTATCCACATAATCAACCGATTTTACCCTTCGGATAGGTAGCACTGTCTGGTGGCGTTCTGTCTGTAGATTCTTCTGAGGGTTCATCCACAGATTGGTTGTTAGATTGTTGTTCTCGTATTAGGCGTTCCTGCGTTTGCTGATCTCTCGCAGTCAAGTTACATGATTTTAAAATGGATTTGTTTGCCTTGATTTTTTCATATGCCTTACGTGCAAGGTATAATGAAATTATGTCTATGATTAGAATAAGACCCAGCGTAATTTGGAATATGAGCCATTTACACTGTAATTGAGAGGGATCCATCTCAATGATAACATAAACAGTAATTACAACAACAAAAACACAAAAGACGTAGCCTGGAAAACGCAACCTTCTTTTCCACTTTTTCTCCCATGAAATGATTTCATCATAAGCTTTCTTGGCTTGTTCAATATTGTTTTTGTTATCAACACCCTCAACTTCTCTTAAAAGATCGGGAGCATTTTTAGTCGCTGTATCAATTTCCTCCTTATGATCCTCCTTAAGTAATACAACTATTGAGTACGCAGCCCCTGTAAGAGCAATAGCAATAGATATAACTGTAAAGAGTTGTATTTCCGGAAGGCTATTCCATGCCTCGGTCATCCATTCCTCATTTTAGATAATCCCACGTATTATCGAAGCTTTCGGCAGCAAGTTTTGCTTTTACCGTACTGTTGAAATAAACTTTAGCTGTTATCTGGCTTGCATCTGATTCGTCAGTTAATTTATCATGTATATCTTCTTCGCGTAACATATGGTCATCACAAATTATTGTATGAGGAACATTCTCCTTTCCCTTTAGCGAAGCCTGCGTTAGCTTAAGTACAGGATATTTGCGGACTAACTCAGAAAGAAAATCCGAGTTTCTGTTATTAACCAAAATAATACGTGCGAATCCACCACTATTTGTAATTCTTCCCAGAGCACTTTCAAAGTTTTTTCTCAAAACGCTAAGGAAGCCATCGCCATCTTCTCCTGATAGCATTCTGATATGGTGCCGTGTTTTCCTAAGCATATAATCAGTGAAAAATAACGCATGGCAGTAATTATCATTACACATTCCCTTTTCGGGGTTTTCTTCCTTGTTCTGCTCGATCAACGCGTCATAACCTTGAGAAAGAGAATCTCCCCAATCGTGGAATAATGTTTTTGCGTCTCCTATCTTCATATTACTCATACCTCCATTTTTCGGTAATGTAGGAAGGTACATACAGTAAAAAGATTGTTAATTTTATGCGACTCTTTTGCCCTTTTGTCCTCCATCACCACTCTAAATAAGCATTTTAATATAATAACTGTACCAGATATGACGGATTTATTATACAGAAAGTTCGTTAAAAAAAACAAAAAAATCAAAAAAAATCAAAATTCCTCCCCAAAATGCTATTTTTCCCCTCAAAATCGACAAAAAAAGCCTAATTCGGTTATCAGTATTAAAAATTGCGATTTCCCGCTCTTTCGACACTGCTGCGCTTGACTCAGAATGATAAAGTGGTGTCCAAGATTATGTTTTGCTATTAACTAATACAGGTAATGCATGTGTAGCACAAGGTCAAAAGAACTAAAAAACTATTCCCATTCGATTGTTGCCGGCGGCTTGCTGGATATATCGTAAACGACCCGATTGACGCCCCTGACCTCATTTATAATCCTGCTGGATATGATGCCGAGCACCTCGTATGGGATTTGCGAAAAATCAGCGGTCATAAAATCAACGGTCTCAACCGCACGAATGGCAATGACGTTTTCATAGCTTCGTTCATCGCCCATCACCCCGACCGTCAAGACAGGTACCAGCACCGCCAGGGCCTGTGATATCTTTCTGTACAGCCTTGCCGATTTTATTTCATCTATTAAGATTTCATCAGCAGCTCGAAGAATTTCCAGCCTTTGTGGTGTAACCTCTCCGATTATCCTGACCGCCAGGCCTGGTCCGGGGAAAGGATGGCGCCAGACAATATCCTCCGGCAGTCCGAGATATTCGCCGACGACCCGTACCTCGTCCTTAAACAAATCCCGCAACGGCTCAATCAGCTCAAAGTCCATCTCGGCCGGCAGCCCCCCAACATTGTGATGCAGTTTGATATTCGCGGCTGTATTACCGTCCTTCGAGCCTGACTCAATAACATCAGGATACAACGTTCCCTGTGCCAGAAACTTAGCATTTGGAATTTTCAAAGCCTGCGACTCAAAGGCCTTGATAAACTCAGAGCCGATAATCCTGCGTTTTTGCTGTGGGTCGGTTACACCGGCCAGACCCGCCAAAAACTGTCTGGACCAATCGACAACCCGCAAGTCCATATGAAAATGGTTCCGGAAGGTGGATACGACATTTTCGCGTTCGTTCTTTCGCAGCAGGCCGTTATCAACGAAAATACAAATAAGCTGGTCGCCAATGGCCTTATGGACCAACGAAGCCACAACGGACGAATCAACGCCGCCGCTCAGCCCCGCTATCACTTTGGCCTCGCCGGCCTGACAGCGAACCTTTGCTACAGTCTCACTGACAAAATCACTCATTTTCCAGTCACCGCTGCAGCCGCAAATATCATACAGGAAGTTTTTCAAAATCAGCGCTCCTTTGGGCGTATGTGAGACCTCGGGGTGGAACTGCACACCGAAAAATTTCCTTTTCTTGTGCCTTACCGCAGCAAAGGGGCAGGTATCGGTAGTTGCTAATTTGACGAAATCATCCCCCCGCTTGATACTGGCGGGGGCGAGCTGGTCGCCGTGGCTTGCCCAGGCCGTGATTGAATCCGGCAGATTCGCAAACAAATCACTCTTCTCAAGAATGGACAGAGTTGTTCGCCCGTACTCACGTCTTTGGGCAGCGACAATTTTTGCCCCTAAAATCTGACAGCCTAACTGCATTCCGTAGCAGATGCCCAAAATCGGCACATCCAAATCAAAGATTTTCTCATCACATTTTGGCGCATTTTTATCATAGACACTTGCAGGCCCGCCGGACAATATCAATCCCTTGACACCTAACTGTGATAATGCCCTCGCTGTTATATCCGCCCGGCAAATTTGGGAATATACATTTTGTTCGCGAACCCTGCGTGCTATCAGTTGACCGTACTGACTGCCAAAGTCCAGGATGGCGATTATTTCTCGGCTCATATA
>CAYTND010000080.1:0-8391 GCA_964438965.1 uncultured Pirellulales bacterium | reverse complement strand
ATATGTGTTCGATATGTGTTCGATATGTGTTTGATATGTGTTCGATATGTGTTCGATATGTGTTCTTTGAAACAGTGAAGGTTGGAAGTTCGTTAGAGCAGAAAAGTCCGTTTTGTTCTTGGGAACGGAAAAGGTCATAAAGTTCTTTTGAAATATAAAAGAGAGGTTAATTTTGAATCTGAATAATTGGCAAACTCAGCTTCGTAAGGGTCTGCTGGACATTGTTATCCTCAACCTGCTTCAGCACGGTCAGTGTTACGGCTATGAGATGGCCCAGACCCTCAAGCAAAGTAAAGGACTTGTAATCCGTGAAGGGAATATCTACCCCGTTCTGGCTCGCCTGCAAATAGATGGCCTGGTAAGAAGTTATTCCGAGGCTTCGCAGGATGGCCCGCCGAGAAAGTACTTTAAGCTTACCAAATTGGGCAAAAAGGTCCTCGTCGATATGAACGCACATTGGGACCAGATTACCGAAGGTATCCAATGCATCAGGAAAGGAGCTTATAAATGACCTCAGAGAACAAAAAATGGGACAGTCTCAAGACTGAGTATCTACACAAAATAGAAAAAGCCCTATCGTCAATCAAGCATCCGCGCAGAAAGGATATTCTTGAGGACGTACGCACACATTTGGACCGGCGTTTCACTGAACTTGAACCTGACCAGCAAACCTGGGAGAATTTCCAGGCTATCATTACTGAAATGGGTCCTGCCTCTGATTACGCCGAACTTCTCGACCCGAAT
Organism: uncultured Pirellulales bacterium; assembly: GCA_964438965.1. Classification (GTDB taxonomy): domain Bacteria; phylum Planctomycetota; class Phycisphaerae; order Sedimentisphaerales; family Anaerobacaceae; genus NIOZ-UU13. The sequence goes on along the minus strand of CAYTND010000080.1, from coordinate 7,647 downwards.
GCAGCCCCACCGAGCAGAGATGCTCGGCGAAAATACCTGTTGTGGGTGGGCCTCGCCGCTGTTGTAGTTATTGCCGCTGCAATTTTATTAACAATGGCAAAAATAGAGAAGCGAACCGCTGGCGAAGGTCTCAAACAAGAGAAAAATGGAGTTCAGAAACCTTCTGTTGAAACTTACATTGTCAATTTCAAGCCTGTCAGTCCATTTGAGCCTCAGACAGCCCGATAACTGCTGGATGCATTCAATGAAAAACATCCTCGCGGCGTGCGTACGCACCACTACCGAACTCAAGTCCGAGATAATAGATTGGCAGGCTACATCTGTGTCGATACTAAAGCTGGGAGGGACGCCGTTGCTTCTATGCTCGAAGAAAGCAAAAAACTGGCATTTGTGAAGGCCAAGCTGGCGACTGACGAGGATTTTAAAAGTCTCTATGAAATGGGCCAGCCGTCCCTAAAGCCTAAACCTGCGAGGAAGGTGTCTGTACCCCTTAATGCGAGGAAGGTGTCTGTACCCCTTAACAAGATGTGGAATTGCATACCATTACTTGACGAGAGCACACGGAGAGCTCTCGCTGGATTTGAAAGGTATTATGAAGAGACATATCGTATAGAAACCGGCTACGAATCTGCATCTGAGAGCCAGAGGGCTGCGATGGTAGAACAATGGATACAAGAGATTCAAAGCACAGACTACGACAAGGCTGTCCGGGCAGCAGCGGCCCTAAATGATGTTAAAGCAGATAGAGTAGCTGCGGTCCTGGCAAAAGCGGCTACCGCTCAAAAAGGAAGCAACCGCGTAAAGTGGATAGCTGTTCGTGGGCTTGCAAAAACGGCACAGCCAGAAACTGTACCTGCTTTAATTGGCTTGATAGATCATCACAACAAGAATATACGTACGTACGCCAAAGTTGCCATTGCCGAAATTTCGGGCCAGTTCTTTGGTGATTCAAAAGAAAAATGGCACACATGGTGGCAGCAATACCTGCAGAAAGCGGAAAAATTCGAGAAAAAATCCAGCCCTTCTGAAGAATCTTGAGCGTCCGAATGGTTATCGCGGATTAAAAACAAAAATGGATGGTCCACCCGAAAAACCGGTATACGGCCTGGCTCAGCCGCCCTTAGCTTCATAGTTACTATCGTTGCCGCCATTGCTTCGGTGCTTTCTTCGTTCATATCCACATAGACCTTGTGGATGACCGCTGAGATAAAGCTGAGATAAAAAGGTTTCTTTTGCCATTTATACCCGAAAAATCGCACAAAGACGGCCGATTGCCCTGTTTTCGGCAAAACTATAATATTTTTGAGTTTTGTCTTTCGATTATTTATTGACAAAAGCGGGGGATTTTTGTATATTATAGTATCTTAGATATAGGCTGCGAGAAGGCCATTATTTTCATCAGAAGAGCAAGATTATGAACTCGGAGAAAGACAGCTTCCTACAGCGATTCAAATGGCACATTGTAATTATTTGCGTTGCATTAGCAATCGTGATTGTGCTTACGATGTTCACTAACATCTTCCATGCAGCCGAAACAAACTTGCTGCGGCAACTCGTATTTATGCTTGGTGGTTTGGTGTTCCTCAGTGCCCTTCTGGCAATGCTCTCTAAGTTACTTAAGATACTTGAAATGCTTCGAGACAACAGCACAAAGCTTGAAGAAGTTGCCGGAGCGCTGGAAAAGATTCGTGCAGGGCTGACGCAAATCAATCACAGCACCCGCGTCAGCGAAACGGCAAAGGCGATTGCGTTTCGCGATGCGGACAGACAATCTCTTCGGGAGGCCGTTTCCGAGAAGCTCCAGCAGCAGGATTTCAATGCCGCCCAGGAAATAATTGATGAAATTGCCAAGCGCCCCGAATATCAGGAGCTGGCTGAAGAGCTAAGAGCACAGGCGGAAAAATACCATACTGTGAACAACCAGGAACTGATGAATCAGGTCATAGCGCATATAGGAAAGCTGCTCGATGACTGTCAGTGGGTCAGGGCAAGTGCCCAGATTGAAGGACTGATTAAAGCCTATCCGGATTTCGAACGGGCAAAGTCAATACGACAAATTCTGCTCGATAAAAAGCAGGAGCGCAAAAAGATACTGCTCGCCGCCTGGGACGATGCCGTAAGGCAGCGAGAGACCGACCGCAGCCTGGAGATTCTAAAAGAGCTTGACCTCTATCTTACGCCCAACGAAGGATTGGCCCTGCAGGAAGCAGCCAGGGACGCCTTCCGGACAAAGCTGCACAACCTCGGCGTGCAATTTTCCATTGCCGTTGCTGAAAAGCGGTGGACCAGCGCACTCGACGTCGGCCAACAGATTATCACAGATTTTCCGAACAGCAGAATGTCTGAGGAAATCCGCGGAAAGCTGGAGGTCTTGACGCAAAACGTCCAGATGCGGAGCAGCTAAACAGGCCTGATTCTCACGTTGTTGAAAAATCGAACAAAGACTGGGTCTTAATCATTGTTACCTGGTCAGGATAAGCGGCGAACGTGTGGATGTGCAATTCAGTTTGTCTGGCCTCAAAGTCAACATAGCAAAACGGCTGGAGCTTTCCGACTTCCAGCTCCGGGAATTTTACGAACACGCCCCGATTTTGCGCGAAACGCTCAAGGTCGCTATGGCTCTGTCGATACAAATTCGGACTCATCTTCTCGACCTGAAAATCGGTCATATAATTTACGCCTCGGCTCAAAGTGCATTTATGGGTCCGTGGGCCTTGGAACTGAAAACGCTCAATCAAACCTCGAGAGGGCAGCATCTGGCCGGGTGCGCTTACGACCTCAACAAGGCAGATATCGCCGGCAAAGACGCTGACGACATGAGTGCATCCGGTAATCCAGATAATCGCCTCGTACTTTTCGGTATTTAAGTGACGGTTGGCATAAATCTGGAAAAGCTCCGGATGCAGAGGTCTTTGAAACAGGCTGAACATCAGTTCTTCAACAGCTACATTGATTTGTGGTAAGTCCATTACAAAGATCCAGACACAAATACCGGCTTCCAATCTTCCAATTCTCTGCTATTATACAATAATCAGCCCCTCTATTCAAGCCTTATATCAGTATTGATAAGGCTGATATTGGCACTTATGGGACGGTTATTTTGCAAGCTCCGTAACCTAAAAGACTAACAACAGCAAACTTTTTTTGAAAAAAAATTCAAAAAATTTGGCCGTGTCCTGATTTTACTACTGGAAGAAGCCAACGGTGATAGATACAGCGATAATATTGTAAAAAGCGTGGGTTCCGGCTGTAATCCCGAAACCGCGAATTGCAAAAAGAACGGCAAAGTAAATTCCTGCGATTGTTCGAAATGCGAACCTTATCAAATTAAACGGGTCAGTAGCATTTGGCTGCCCGTTGAGCAAATCTATATGGTGATGTGCGCTGAACAACGCCGCTGAAATAAGGACTGAAAGTATAATCGAGTTCTTGTGAGTAAGCCTCAGCACATCCTGGAAGAACAGCATCAAAAGACATATCAAAATCAAACGAAAAACAAGTTCTTCGTAAATCCCGGCTCCTATTCCGGTAACGATATTTGCCAGTAGTGGCTGAGCCGGCTCAATGCCGCCGGCCTCGGCGCTCAGCGATGATAGACTGCCGCCTGCGACCGAAGAGCAGACCGGTAGCGACTCGATTTGTGTTTGTGTCCCACTGTTGTCGAACCGGCTAACATTACTCTCTGGCCCAACCCACCTGCCCAGGAATAATGTCAGGACAATCAACGGCACCGCGAGCAGAATACACTCAACCGCCATCGGCAAAATATCGCGAAGCCAGAAGCGCCATTGTTTGCCTGACGTGATTTGCAGCGCTGTCAAAATCACCACAACCGCCAGTGGAGGCGCCACCCACGCCAACTTACCTCCGAAACCTAACGACTCAAGCAGGTTCTGCAGCCAAACAAATGCTACCACCCGAATCTGCGATTGGTTCAGAACGTCGGTATTAATGCCAAACGTCCCCACCTCGTAGAATATGATGAATGGCAGCAGAAAAATTATGGCGTAAATCGGCCGAGATGTCCTCTCGAGATAGGAATCTTTTGCAAAGTTAAACAACTGATTCGTGTTGTACTTATATTTGTCTTTCATTCTGTAAGCTGTTTTTTGCTTTTGCCGTTTTAATTTTTGAGTTTTTTCTGTCCTCTGCGGCTGTTTCTTAATTCCCACTACCGAATTTTTGCAGAGTTTACTTAAAATAAGCCGAAAATACAATAGTTAAACACAGCAAGTACCGAAGATGCAAAAGCAAGTGTAATTGTAGTACAATGACCTGTGAGGCATTAACTGAGATTTATCGATTGCTTTATGATGCGTTGGGCCCTCAGCACTGGTGGCCGGGCGAAACCCGGTTCGAGATAATCACAGGCGCGATACTCACTCAGAATACAAGCTGGGCCAACGTCGAAAAAGCAATAACAAATCTAAAATCCGCCGACTGCCTGACACCGGAAAAACTCCACTATCTTGCCCCCGCACAACTCGCCGAGCTTATCCGGCCGGCCGGCTATTACAATATAAAAGCCAAGCGGCTCAAAAACTTCATAAACTGGCTCTTTGACAATTACGAGGGCGAGCTGACGAACCTTGAAAGCATTGATACCGACCGGCTAAGGACCGAGCTTTTAGCGATAAAGGGCGTCGGTCGTGAAACCGCCGACTCGATTTTACTTTATGCCTTCGACAGGCCCATTTTCGTCGTGGACGCCTACACCGCCCGAATTGTTTTCCGGCACGGACTAATCGGGCCGGACGCTGATTATGAGCAGTTACGAGAATTGTTTGAGTCGTCTCTGCCGCAGGATACACGGCTTTTCAATGAGTACCACGCGTTGTTAGTAAGAGTTGGTAAAGAATTCTGCAGGCCAAAAGCCAGATGCCCCGACTGCCCTATGGATAAATTACCGCATACGCTTGATGTCGAATATCTCTGATCCCCACAAAGCTCAGCACCTATTTACGGACCAATCCTGTTACACCTACAACTAACAATGTAGTCAGTACCCAACCCGCAATAATTTCAAACCAAAAATAATAGCACAGGACTTTGCCGCTGATAGGTAGTTTCAAGTTTTCTGAGAGGGTCAGCTGGCCGTCCCTGTTGGCGTTAGGCAGCCAGTAACTTGCCTGATGCAGGTCAACGAGCGGAACAAATACATCAAGGGAATACACCGGTGCGAAGAATGTGGGATAGTGCTCTGATAGATGCCAGCCTTTATTGCTGTCGTCAGAAACGTATGCTCCCTTCTTTGCAGGTGTTAATACATCTGCGCGAGAACCAGCCCAGAAGAAAAACCAACCAAGTAGAACGATCACGAGCGCAATCCAAGCAGCCCGCCATGGTCGATAGCCGTAACCGATTATGCATCCGAATACAAGATACCACCACCATTCACTCCAGGTAAGTTTGGTCAGCCTGGCTTTGTCCTTATTTTTGGCGATAAGAATTTTCTTCGCCGCTGCATCATCACCACTTTTGCGAAGGACTGCTGCTAATTGTTCATATGGCTGAGGCCGGAAACTGGCCTGTCGTTGTAGCCAGTCGATACGGCTCTTCGCGTCTCTTGGAGCGTTGTCGTCTATGTTATTATAAACAAACCCGTGAAGAAACAATTTGCCGTTTTCCGGCCAACTTCCCTTTTCATCACCCAGTATACCAATTTTAGTAGACCGAAGATCCAGCTTCATTTCTTTTGATTTAGCAGTATCCACACAAACCAAACCTCCATCGATTACCGCACCAGCAAAACTTATCAAACCCTCAGCTTTGAAACCGTTACGCAGGAATACATTCCCCTTGATGTTCACCTTGTCTGCGTTAAGGGCGCGTCCTTTTGCGTTGATAAACTGACCTCCATCACATTCAAGATTTGTGCCTATCTTAGCGTCAATAAGGCTTACCTCACCTTCAGCTATGAAACCATGTCTCAGCATTACAGAACCCTTGACCTCCGCCATATCAGCCACAAGGGCTTTACCGCGTGGATTAATAAACTTCCCATTGATGCATGTGAGGAAGCCGCCAATTTTAGCTCCAATCAGACGAACCTCTCCCTTAGCGTTGAACCCATCATCAAAACGTACAATTCTCTCCACAGTGAGACCATCTGCGGTCAAAGATCTTCCATGCTCGTTAATGAATTCTCCATTACCGCAGTTAAGGGAACCGCCTGCTGTGGCTCCCACCAGATAAACTTCACCCATCGACTTGAATCCGTCGCGGAGAAAAATGCTTCCGTCCACCCTTGCCTGATCGATGAGCAGCGCTACTGTTCCTTTATTGCTGAATTGTCCGTTAGTACAATCAAAATTCCCGCCAACTATTGCACCCTCCAGACATACCTCGCCTTCGGCCTTGAAGCCACTACGAAGATAGACACAGCCTTCCACCTTCAGCCCACGGCCGCTAAGGGCATCCGCCTTGGGGTTGATAAACCGAGCCTTTTCACAATCAAGGTCTCCCCTTATTGTTGCGCCGATCAAACGCACCTCGCCCTGGGCTTCAAAGCCGTCAGACAGAAAAAGACCACCATCGACTGTCAACCCATCGCCGTCGATTGACCCAGTGTGCGTACTATCCAAATTCAACTCGCGGATTTTGGCATCCCGTAGATTCATCCCTTGAGGAATGCTGCTTTTCTCGAAAACCAGAGGAAATGAAATCTTCGCATATTCCAAGTTAGGCTGTCCTTCAATGCGCACACCTTTGAGTTGAATACCGCGATGAGTTGCTAAATTAGATGCTTGTAAATCGATGCAGAGCCAGGCGATACGATCAGCCTTAAGCACGCGCTCAGGTCCCCACTTAGCAGCATTTGCGGGGTTGTTATTTTCTTCGACCTCTGCGTTATAATCGGCTACTTCGCCGTTAGCAACCGCTTTGAAGAACTTCTGCTCGGCTTCCGTAAGCGTGCCGAACTTTTGCCTGGCCAACTCAAGCAGTTTTGTAGCGTTGTCCATAAAACAAATTCCCTCCGAGAATATCTCGCCTTCATATCTCTAAAGATATGTATATATGGCACCGATAGAACAGTCCTAAAGCACTTTTTGTCCGGGTTTTGCTCCGGTGTCGGCTGAGAGCATAAAGATGTCTTTTCCGCCGGTGCCGGCTGCCAGAATCATACCTTCGGACAGCCCGAACCTCATCTGTCTGGGCTTAAGATTGGCCAGATAGATTACGATTTTGCCGGTCAGCTCCTCCGGCTTATAGGCAGTGGCTATGGCGGCAAGAACGCTTTTTTCCAGCCCACCTACATCCAGAACCAGACGCAGCAGCTTGTCGGCACCTTCGACCGCCTCTGCCTTAATAACTTTTGCGATTCGCATATCAATTTTAGCGAAATCTTCAATTGTGCATTCCGGCTTGAACGGCTCGGTTGGTTCTGCTGCCGTTGGCTGCGGATTTTGAGTCTGGCTTCCCGCAAGGCGGGGGCCCTCCTTACTTTCTTCTATCATCGCATTCACCTGTTCTTCATCAATTCTTTCAACCAATCGTTCAAAATCGTTTATCTTGTGATTTTCCAGCACCGTCTCGATGTCTTCAAAACTTAATTTATCGACGTTAAGAAATTTTTCCACCTTCTCCGCGTACTTGGGCAGGATGGGTTTGAGGTAAATCGTCAGAATGCGGACGGCATTTATTACG
>CAYTND010000079.1:0-8393 GCA_964438965.1 uncultured Pirellulales bacterium | reverse complement strand
AGGGTAAATTGCGCCTTCTAAAAGCAACTGGTATTTACGGCCCAAATGCATCGGGAAAAAGCAATCTGATCAGGGCTCTGTCTACAATGCAGAAAATTATTACAAAACAAGCTGGGCACGGAGAAAAACTACCTGTAACATCTTTTAAGTTAGATGATAAATATAGCAAAGAACCAAGTTTTTTTGAGGTTACCTTTTACCATGGGGAAGTCCGTTATCAATACGGTTTCACTGCAACCAGTGAGCGAGTTTATGACGAGTGGCTTTGTGCATATCCGGAAGGATACGCACAGACTTGGTTTGAAAGAAAGTTCAACAAGAAAACGGGCAAAACTAATTGGGATTGGAAGTCTAAGAAATTAAAAGGTGGAAGAGAGAATCTTAAGGATAAGACTCGTGATAATGTTTTATTTCTGTCCGTAGGTGCTATATGGAATAACAAACAATTAACTACTGTTTACGAATGGTTTTCGGAAAAAATTCAGGTTATTCTGCCTTCGATGCGATCACAAGCAATAACAATTGATATGTTGATGAGAGTCGAAAAAGATGAGGAATCTAAAAATTTTTATCACACTTATATGAATAAGATGATGCAGTGTGCCGACTTGGGAATATATGGAATAAAGATTAAAAAAGAGGAAATTGCTGCTGATGAAATTGACTTTGGAAAAATAGAGTTTCCAAATCTGCCTGAGGAGATTAGCGAACGAATTATGAGAAATTTAAAAGGAAAAATTGAAGTAGAATTTACTCATCGAGCCGTACCGACTGGTAAAGATGTGCATTTTTCAAATACAGAAGAATCAGAGGGAACAAGACGCTTTTTTGAACTTGCTGGTCCCTGGTTATTGGCTATTCTTGAAGGAATGACTTTATTAGTTGATGAGGTTGAGTCAAGCTTACATCCACACCTCGTTCGTGAATTAATCAATGTTGTTCAGAAATCAAAGGTTGGTAAAACAGGAGCACAATTGGTTTTTGCCACACATGATACTACACTTCTGGATCCGGAATTATTCAGACGAGATCAGATATGGTTTACTGAGAAAGACAAAGGCGGTGGTACACAGTTGTATTCGATGTCGGATTATAAAGAACGAAAGCCAAGAAAAGGAGAAGCGATGCAAAAAGGATATTTAGCTGGCAGGTATGGAGCTATACCAATAATCGAGGCATTTGAACTGAATGGTTAGCAGAAAACACAGAAGGCTAGTTGAATACGGCCGTCGAAAAGCATTTAAAGAGCCTCGCAAAAGTATCCTTATTGTTTGTGAAGGTGAAAAAACAGAACCCATATACTTTAATGCATTAAAGGATAGGTTAAGGATGGCAATGGTGGACGTTGAAATTGTTGGGGAAGGCGCCGCTCCTATTACTGTTGTGAATCGTGCAATTGCGTTGAGAGAAGATAGGAAAGACATTGTAAAGAAGAGGAAGAGTCTGACAAAAGTTGTATATGAAGTAATATATTGTGTGATTGATGTAGAAGCACCTCAACCACACGGGTCACTCACAGACGCCGTTATTAAGGCAAAAGATAATAAGTTGGAAATTATTTTGAGCAACCCATGTTTTGAGTATTGGTATATATTGCACTTTAGGAAAACCAGTGCTCCTTTCAGTAGAAGCCGAGATGCCAAATCTGCATTAAGGCAACAACACCCTGCTTATAGTGAGAGCGATACGACAATATTCAATGTTGTTTATCCAAAAACCAGCGATGCAATAAAGCATTCCAAAGAGGTGTTGAAAGAGCAACATAATGACTCTGAATACCTAAGTGACTGTAATCCATCAACGCACGTTCATAAGATAGTTGAGTATCTACAGAATACGGCTCAACAGTAGAAAGCATACTTGGCTCATATATCAATCAGGAAAGTTAGGATAGTTTAGCATTTTAAATTGACTGTGATATTGGGTCAGCGTCAAGGACGTGTAGGGATGGGCTACCAACCTTCGCAGGCACGAGATTCCCCCTCCCCGATTTCATGGGAAGGACCCCACACTAAATTACCCCCTTCTAAAGACGTGCGGGGACAGGCCGGGATTATTATTTCTTTTTCTTGGCTTTCTTTTTGGTCTTTTTCTTCTTAGTTGTTTTTTTCTTGCCGGTGCTACAACCACAAGTCTTGCACATTTTCGTATCCTCCCGCTTATTGTTTTCGAATCCAAAATCCGCCAACAAAGCGAATCTATATTACATATATAATAATCGGCTGGGGCGAAGAAATCAATCACAATTTTTTGAGGATAAATAGTGGGGCAAGCCTTTTTAATGATTAATGATTCTCGATACTCGATGCGAGATACGCTTCACAAGATACGAGCGACGAAATACGAGCGACGAAATTGGCATGGTTTTGAGTTTTTTTGTTACCATAGGAATTTCGCAGGCCTTATTTATGATAGAACTGGTAAAAGGTGGACGTTGAAAAAGATGTTTGATATTATGTACGATCCAAAGGCGAAGGAGTACCTGTAAATTGTTCCTTTGAAATATCAATTGATTTAGGAGAAGCGAGAAATGAAACAGTACAAACGCGGCGAAATTGCCCTTTTTGCCTTACTGGTCGTAACTTCGGTTCTGCTTGTCGGCTGTGTGGTCACCAAAAGTAATGTGCACTACAGCGGAATTGAAAATTCACAGCTCAGGCAGATCAAGTACGGCACGACGACAAAAGACGAGCTTGTAGCAATAGTTGGTGAGCCGACCGAGCAGAGCATGACAGAAGAAGGTGCCGAGATCCTCAAGTACAAATGCATAGAAACAAAGGACAACCAATTTGTCATGTTCCCGCCTCCAATCGTTATCGACGATAAAAAGGAAATAGAACATACCATCGTGTTTAAGCTAAGAGACGGTATTGTTCAGCGGTACTGGAAGGAAAGATAGAAACCTTGAGCCAAAAGCGATAGGACTGGCACACAGAAACGTTGTTGCCGTACCGGAAGATATTATAATTATTGACTATTGACGATTGACTATTGATTATTTAACATCATCACTTCAATAATAAATAACAAATAGTAAATGAGAACGGCCGGAGTGGCGGAACAGGCAGACGCGCGGGACTCAAAATCCCGTCCTGGCGACAGGGTGTGGGTTCGACTCCCACCTCCGGCAGTTTTTCGTGATGCGTGGTGCGTATATCGTATTGCGTATTGCGATTTTCGCTTTTTTGCGGTTATTGCTGCTGCAATTGAAGAATATTACGAGAATCTGTCTGTTTCCAGAACAAAAGAAAAATAAAAATTAGCCAAAAATCGCAAGAATATTCGCCAAATTCCCTATTCTAACTCCTGACAACACACAACCCATTCATTCGTCCGGAAAAAACATATTTTATTCGTCCAACAGCCAATTTACTTGTTGACTGTCTGGTCAATTACGCGTAAAATACATAAGCAGATTTTGCAGCTACTTAAAAGGGGATGTTGCCGATGGCAAAAGGGTCAGCGAAAAAAGTGGTGTTTATCTCTTCTTTCCTCCCAAGAAAATGTGGAATTGCGACTTTCACATCGGACCTGATAAAAAGCACCGCATCAGCAGCCAAGAGTGAATTCGAACCGCTGGTAGTTGCAATGCGGTCGGGAGACCAGAAATATGACGACCCGGTTAAGTTTGAAATTCGCCAAAATGTAAAAAACGATTATATTTGTGCGGCCGATTATATCAATTTCAGCCATGTTGACGTAGTCTCTGTCCAGCACGAATTCGGCCTTTTCGGCGGCGACGCCGGTGCATATCTGAGCCTGCTGCTCAACAGACTAAAAGCCCCTATCATAACAACCCTTCATACAGTCGTTGATGAACCAGCCCCGGCTTACCGCAAATCGTTGGTGGATGTCTGCAACGCCTCTTATAGAGTAATCACCATGAACGAACGCGGCGTCAGTATGCTGCGGGACATTTATGATATACCCACCAAAAAGATCAAATTGGTTGCACACGGAATACCGGATTTGCCGTTTGTTGACAGCAACTACTACAAGCACAAATTCGGCATGGAGGACCGAAAAACTATTTTGACATTCGGCCTGCTTAACAGGAACAAAGGTATAGAGGTGATGCTCAAGGCGATGCCGGCTATAGTCGAAGCTGATCCTTCCGTTATGTACATAGTCCTGGGTATGACACACCCGAACATACTGAAGCAGGAAGGCGAGTTATATAGATTCAGCCTTCAGCAAATGGTAAAAGACTTAAAACTGCAGGAACACGTAATCTTCTACAACAGGTTCGTAGATGACCAGGAGCTTCATAATTTTTTATGCGCAGCCGACCTCTATGTAACGCCATATATAAACAGAAAACAACTGACCAGCGGCACGTTATCATTTGCGGTCGGCGCAGGCAAGGCGGTTGTCTCTACCCCTTACTGGGCGGCTACGGAACTGCTGGCCGACGGCCGAGGTGAGCTGGTACGATTCGGGGATTCGAAACAAATAGCTGAAACAATAGTGGAAATATTTCAGAAAGATTCGCAGTTTTATTCGCTGCGAAGGCGGGCCTACGAGTACGGCAGGTCCAGAACCTGGCCCAAAATCGGGCAGGCATATTGGAAATTATTCAGGACAAAACGATTGCCTCTACGCATTGCCGCGAAAACCACGTTATCAATTGAGGTACCTGAACTTTCATTAGACCATTTGCAAAAGCTAACCGATGACACCGGTATGTACCAGCACGCCAATTTTACAATACCAAATCGCGAATACGGTTACTGCACAGATGATAATGCCAGGGCGGTAATCGCAATGGCCAAATATTACGCCCAGTATTCTGAGCCTCAGGCGCTGCATCTTCTCGATACATATTTGTCCTTTATCATACATTCACAAAACAGCGACGGCTCAATCAGAAACTTTATGAATTTTGACAGAACCTGGTTTAAGAATGAACCCCTAAATGATGCCTTCGGCAGAGTACTATGGGCGCTTGGAACGGTTATGGCAAAACCACCAACGCCTGCATATATATCAGTTGTCAAAAGCTGCTTTGACAAATCAGTAGAACATATCCAGAAGCAGCTACCAAGGGGTATGGCGTATTCGATACTTGGTATGTGTGATTATCTCCAACAGTTCCCCGGAGCCAGCGATATAAAACGTCAACTGGAATTAACCGCAGACGGACTTATAACTCAATACGAAGAAAATAGTTACCCTGATTGGCAATGGTTCGAGGATACGCTTACTTATGACAATGCTGTTTTGCCGCATGCTCTATTTGTTGCCGGCTTGACTTCCGACAATGAAAAATACCTCGAAATTGCAGAAAAAACCTGTGAATTCCTGCTGGCAAATACGTTCAACGGTGAATGTTTCAGCTTCGTCGGCTGCAAAGGATGGTACGAACGGGGCAGGACAAAAGCTACGTTCGACCAGCAACCTATAGAAGCTGCAAGCACGGTTATGATGCTAAGGGCCGCTTACGATGCTACACAAGACGAGAAATTTTTGACCCTTCAAAGAAAAACCTTTGATTGGTTCCTCGGCCAAAACGACTTACGCATTCCGCTGTATGACTTTAGAACAAAAGGATGTAACGACGGCCTTCTACGTAACGGTGTTAATACAAATCAGGGTGCGGAAAGCACGCTCAGTTTTCTGTTGAGCCTGCTGTCTATCGTTGAGAGTTACGCCATAGTTGATAAAATCCATGACCGTAAAAAAGGTGTTTCCTCAAGCCGGACAGACCTCATAAAACAGATAACCGAAAAACCGCAACCAATAAAAAGTATTCCTCCTAAGACCAAATCCAGGAAAAAACAGGTCGACCCAGCAACGCTGGGTTCCGATTAAAACCCGCCGTTGGCGGGCTGGCTTAAAAGCAGCCTGAATGAAAGTTGCCAGCTTTAACGTTAATTCTCTTCGTGCTCGTTTGCCCATCGTGCTTCGGTGGCTCGCCGAGTATCAGCCGAATATCCTATGCGTTCAGGAGACCAAGGTTCAGGATAATGATTTCCCAATCGAGGCGTTTGACGAAACCGAGTACAGATATGTCTTCAAAGGACAAAAAAGCTATAACGGCGTGGCAATTTTCAGCAGAAATGAAATCACAAATGTAAAATTCGGTTTCGAGGATGAGCCAAAGGACGAAGCTCGTTTGATTAAAGCGGAAATTAACGGTGTAATTATCGTCAATACTTATATCCCACAAGGTTATTTGCCGGAGTCTCAAAAATTCGAATATAAGCTGGATTGGTTCAGCCGTTTGCTGGCGTTTTTCGAAAAGAACTTCGAGCCTGCCGACCCTGTTCTCTGGGTAGGAGACCTCAACGTAGCACCCCAGCCTATAGATGTGTACGACCCGGTAACCTTATTAGGGCATGTATGTTTTCACCCGGAAGTCCACAAGGCATTCGAAAATGTCGTTCAATGGGGATTCATCGATGTATTCAGAATGCACTGCAAAGAACCCAGGAAGTATACGTTCTGGGATTACAGACTAAATTCATTCCAACGCAATCTTGGCTGGCGCATAGACCACATCATGGCCACTAAGCCCCTGGCAGAAAAATGCACTGCCTGCTGTATAGATAAAAATCCCCGCCTCGCAGACCGTCCAAGCGACCACACCCCCATCATCGCTGAATTCGACTTGTCTTAATGTCGGCCTTTTCCATTGCCGCAATTCTGCGGGATTTTGTTAGAGTGCCTTAGTTTACTTCTACTCATCTGAGCCTGTATTGGAATACAATATCACTACAGGTCAGTGGGTCGATAATGATCCCGTAGGTTGGATTTATGTAAATTGGCCTTTCTATTACGCATTAAATACAAATAACTTGATGTTTGCCCTACCACCTGAAAGCGGATTATGGGTATATCATTTTAGCACTGGTCAATGGACAGTGTTGCCTCGAATATTACCTTGATATACGAGAAGACAACTAAAGCAATGTTGAATATGCAAGGCTTGATTTATCACTATGGTTTCAGGTGCAGAATAAATGCCTTGATTACTTGCTTCGTATGCCCATTTAAACGACGAACTCATCTTGAGGAGTATCAGAGTCCATGACTTGAAGTTCAGTCAGCAGCTTGCTTTACTACGATTGATTGTGTTATAATTATGGCAGACGAGCATACCAGCGAAACTTATTATCTCTCTTTGAAAGAGAAGAGCAAAACGTCATGCACAAACAACACGGTTTTACTTTAATAGAGCTTTTGGTTGTAATTGCCATCATTGCCTTGCTGATGGCGATCCTGATGCCGGCGCTGCAGCGCGTAAGGAAACAAGCAAAGGCCGTCGCGTGTCAATCAAACCTGAAACAATGGTGCACCGTCTGGTCGATGTACTTGAACGACCACAATGGCTCATTCCATCCAGGTTGGGCACCAACGTCGGCTGGATTCCGCCCGATACATACGTGGCCGAACGTCCTGGCGCCTTACATGAAAAATGAGAAAATTCGCTTCTGTCCTACAGCGAAAAAACTCAGAAGTGAAGGCGCTGTTGACCCGTACGCGGCCTGGGGCCCTCATAGTGCCTTTAAGATGACGACTGGTAGCTACGGCGTAAATGGTTGGGTTTGTAATCCCTCAATGGCAACGGGAGATATTTATCCCACAAGAGGAGAACCCGTTAGCTGGCTCTGGCGGACCATCAATGTTGGCAAGGGCCTTACGCCCCTAATACCGCTGTTTTCCGGTTGT
This sequence comes from uncultured Pirellulales bacterium, assembly GCA_964438965.1. Lineage (GTDB taxonomy): Bacteria > Planctomycetota > Phycisphaerae > Sedimentisphaerales > Anaerobacaceae > NIOZ-UU13. Next base: position 722 of record CAYTND010000079.1, on the reverse strand, counting down.
GCCACGATTGATGGCAAGCCTTTGGAGACGGATAAGCCTCCAGAGAATATAACGGATATAGCTGATTGGGGTTCCGGTGGATCAGAAATGACGCGTTTTTGCCTTGCCCGACATGAGGGATCCGTCAACGTCACTTTTTTCGACTTCTCTCTTAGGAGAATAAGTGTGAAGGGGCTATGGACATTAAAGTGGCACAGGAACTATGACACATCGGGTCCCTGGACCGTTGCTGGTGGTGTTCAACCATCTGACTGGCCCGATTGGATGAGAAGGTTTAAGGAATACTGAAAAGTTGTTTTACGCTCGTAGAATTGCCGACCTTGTCTTAATCCTACCTCATATACCCATAGGCTTTAGTTTGGCCATTTTTAAATGTTAAAACACCTCTCATACCAATTCTATTTATTGATTGCCGACTACCTGACCTTGTTATTCCTGCACCTGCTTTCGCAGGTGTAAACTTGTCCCCGCGAAAGCGGGGAGCAGGAATCCAGGCCCTCTAAGTTAGTATAATGTACAATTTTTTCGGCAATTTTTAACTATAATTGGTATCACAACCGTCCTATGGAAAAATTCCAGGCAGGGCTGAATCCTTTTTATAGTGTGTAAAAACTCTGTTAAATGTTACCGGTAACAATAGCAAACTGGCCGTTTGCGAAAGAGATGTCCTTGACTTGAACGCCTCTAATATTCTTTTCTTCAAGCAGTTTGTCAATATCAAC
>CAYTND010000078.1:0-8451 GCA_964438965.1 uncultured Pirellulales bacterium | reverse complement strand
TTCCGTGGCCTTGGCCCGGCCTGCTTTATTCGATTTCACGGCTGTTAGGTATCCAGGCAGGATTAGACGGTACTAATCTTGCCTTGTTCTCTCCGAGAGCTGCCCATCGTCTTGGGACCACCTGGGAACTGCTGTTAGACCCGGCTACGTTAGCCTTTCTTTTCGGCGGGATTGTGATGCTGTGCTTGTGGATACGCACAACCCCGCCAAAAGGGAAACAAAAATTGCGCTTACGTAGGGGCGATTCGCGAACCGCCCGTATTACAGCTCTGGTCATATTGATTGTTGCCTGGCTGCCTGTTCGTGCCGCCATATTGATAGCGATTCTTATCCATCGGGCGCTTCGGACCGGCTACGAGGCAGAATTAGCATTGATGGACCAATTCTGGAATCCGTGGCTGCACCTGGCATTTTTGCTGGGACCAATTCTTCTAAGCCTGCGGTTCGTGCACACACCGTTAGGTGGGCAGCAGGCTTTGGCTTTGGAACCAAGTGTGAGGCTTCCAAAACATCTCGGAGCAATCATCCTGACCATTACAGGAAGCTTTATGCTGATTATGGGCTTGCTTCTGGATATGCCGGGACGACGCAAAAAAGGCCGAGTCATGGTCCACGAATATCACTCGACCTGGGAACGCACCGATAAGCCCTTTGACACGAACTGGTACGGGCATGAATCCGGATACAACTATGCCTGCATCTACGATTACTTCTCACACTTCTACGAGACATCCCGCCTCGAAACTCCTATCGACGATGCGACTATGCAGAACTGTGATGTTCTTGTAGTCAAGGTCCCGACCGAGCGATATGACCGGCAGGAAATAGCAGCAATAGGGCGATTTGTCGAACGGGGAGGAGGTCTGCTGCTCGTCGGGGAACACACGAACGTTTTTAATACAGGCGTATTCATAAACGATATAGCAAGGATTTTCGGTTTCAGTTTTCGTTACGACTGTCTGTTTGGCATCGATACGGTTTTTACTCAACTCTATAATCCGCCATTAGTACCACACCCAATAGTCCAAGACATGCCCCCGCTCGACTTCGCGGTCTCCTGCTCTATTGCCCCCGGAATAAGTCTTGGCCGAGCGGTCATTCGTTCCACAGGTCTGAAGAATCTGATGGCTGATTACCACGCAAGTAATTTCTATCCCCAGGTCGAAGACCGGGCAGAGATGCGGTATGGTGCCTTCGTGCAATTGTGGGCAACCCATTACGGTGCCGGCCGTGTTGTCGCTTTTACTGATTCGACGATCTTTTCTAATTTCGCAACCTTTGAACCTGGAAAGGCTGAGTTAATGCTTGGCATGCTCGAATGGCTTAATCACCGCAACTCCCCTTACCCCCTACGACTATTTCTAATCCTTTTGGGGCTTCCGCTCCTTGCCGGTGGGCTGGCGCTCTGCCGAAAATGGAACGCGGCCTGGCTAATTGTGGTAAGCGCAGGAGTGTTCGGCTGGGCGATTGCAGCAGTGAGTACACAAGCAATTCACAAGCATTCTATGGGCCTTCCAAAAGCGGTTCGGCCAATGGTTGAAGTTGTGATCGACCGTACGGTGTGCGACGCACCTCTTTCCAAGAGCGGATTCATCTCCGGAAAGAAGGACGGATTCGGAATTTTCGAGCGGTGGATTCTGCGCCTTGGTTACTTCACCTCTCGTAAACGTGGCGCCGATGCCCTGACTGGTGACCTTATCGTGTTTACACATCCAAACCTGACGGTCACGAACGAGTTCCGCGAGGAACTGGTCAATTATGTCGCTTCGGGCGGAAAAGTGCTCATCCTGGATTCACCAGCGAACGTCAAGTCAACTGCAAACAGTCTGCTGTATCCGTTCGGGCTAACTGTGAAGCCAAGCACGCAACTTAGGGGCCTGCTGAAAGTGCAGGAAGATTGGCCTGTGATACAAATCGACTCAACCTGTGATATCAAAGGAGGGGAGCCATTAGCGTGGGTGGCAAACGTACCAGTGGCCGCAAGAGTCCGTCACGGCAAGGGGACGGTGACCGTCATCGGGTTTGGCTCGCGATTTGCAGATGCCTATATGGGTGTTACAGGTGATGTTGTTCCCGATGACGAGCTGCGGAAAGTGTTCGACTTGCAGTTTGCGATTTTGAAGGCTATCGTTTCCGAGCCATAATAAACTTGTCGGCAGAAGTGTAAATAATGGGACAATGGTTCGACAAGCTCACCATCCCTGCCGGCAGGCAAGGCTGAGCAAAGTCGAAGGAATGAGAGCGCTGGGACTCGAACCCAGGACCTACGGCTTAAAAGGCCGTTGCTCTACCAGCTGAGCTACACTCCCAAAGTTTTCTAAGTTGCGGTAATATAACACCTTCCCAAACACGCTGTCAATCCTTTTCGCCAATAAAAGAGCGTGCCAACTGTGTCGTCTTGCCGTTCCTCATGAGGAATCCTGCAGTCCTTGAGCGAGCTGCTGCAAGCGTTTGGAGCTGATCGTTCTGCGGTAGCGGAGGTTGGCGTATTCGAGATACCAGTCTGACATCCTTGTCCACAGCCCACCGCCCGAGTCTCGTGCCCGGAGCCGCTGAGAGAAAGCGTGTAATGTCTCACTGAGCTCTCGCTGCGGTCCCGCGGCTTTGACCCTGCGATCCATCCTGGCCAGCATCTTGTGCAAGGTCACAAGCCCTGGGTTTCTCACAGCCCTTGTTTGTGTCTCGCCTTCAGACTTTTTCCTGTTGTAGTCTCGGGACAGGGCCAACCACAACGCACCACCAAGAAGGAACATCAGTAGAAATAAGCCGGCAAGCAGGCCATAGGACTTGAACAACCAGCCAAGCACACCAAAAAGGCCATACTGATACAAGGCCGGCAGGAGCTGACCAAGAAGGATACCAGTACCGCCGCGCAAGTGTCCCAACTGTTCAGCAGCGGACGCCGTGGCCAGCCCCCCCCCTACCGTAGCTTCGACAATGGTCCACTGGTTTCGTTCTTTATCCCAGGCTTCGACCCAGGCATGGGCATCCATATTCCGCGCAACCCACAATTCATTCCGGGCATCTTTCTCAGTAACTAAAAAACCGGTGACGTATCGAGCTGGCACGCCGGCGAGACGCAGCAGAATCGCAGCGCCGGAGGCAAAGTACTCGCAATAGCCAGTGGATTCCTCTAATAGAAAGTAGGTCAGCTTGTCCCTATCGGGCGGGATGTCCAGTCCGAGCACGTAGGTGTAGTTGGTGCGAAAGTAGTTGACGACAGCATCAATTTTCTCGGTCGTCGTGCTACACCCCGCGAAAATCCTGCTTGCCAGTTGATGTACACGCCGGTCAAGTTGACTGGGGACGTTCAGCATCCGGCGACCTTGCACACCAGTCAGGGGCTTTTGAGAAGCTGATTCCGTATAGGCAATCCGGTAATTCAGGCCACTGCGAAATTTCGGAGCATAAACAATATCGTCGTCGTCCCGCAGCAGCAAATTGAACGGCGCTTCAAGAAAGGATGTTCCCAAGGGTGTGAAAATAGCATCGGCGAACCGGGATTCATACCGGATGGTCATGTACTTACACTTGGAAGCGTCTTCCTCGTTGAGGCGAAAGATATTCGTTCTGCCTACGAAATACATGCCAAACGGCTTGCTCTGTTCGGGGAAGAGCGCCTCCTGGTATGACAGGTCGTGCCATTCGGATTGACGATAGACGTCAAATGCTCTGGCCCTCAAGTAGCCCGGACTGCCGTCACACATAATGCTCAGCACGGGCGTTGGATCCTGATCTCCCTTGATCAACAACACACTCGACAGTCTGCCGCTGGTGGAGAAGCCCACAAATGACACATCGTCCGTTGTACTCTCTAAGGTGATACCTCCCCTCCAGAACCAAACCGGCAGGTAGTTGAGAACCGCCACGTGGCGATAGAGTATTGAACTCATGATCCAGCCGCAGTTTGCAGTGGCGACCAGTATCAGCCCAAAAGCAAACCAGCGGGACATGCGCCGCTCCGTCGCTGAAGCTTTGGAGCGTAGGCGACCCATACGCTCCGGAATGGGCGTGTCCATCGAACCACGGGCGGCCGCGCCCCGCCGCTGAAGCTTTGGAGCGTAGGCGACTAAATAAAGCACGAGCAGAATGACGGAGAGTAGCTCTGACAGCCGAAACGTGATGTACATGTCATCGAGTAAGAGGACTTGTCCAGCGGAGATCGTGATGGCTACGTGAAACAATCCCAGCGAAGACGGCAGTCGTTCAGGCGAACCGAGAAACAGTATGAGGATCATTGAAGCCAGGAAGTAGCGGGCTATTGTTTGCCAGGCGAAAGCCGCCGCTTGTACATAAGCTACACGGCTGATGGAACTGGCATAGCGGTAGTGAAGTGAAAACAAAATCGCCAGGAGGAGCAGGAGCAATGACGTGATAACGCGTTTTTCCAGCCTGATATCCCAGGTAAGGCGCCGCTGCAAACCCAAGAGACCCAACATACAAAGGATAGCAGGGTAAGCAATATCCCCAGAGACCCGCGCAGTCAGCACTGAGCTTGTCAGCAACATAATGATAGCTATGGTTTTTTGCATCTTCACAAGCGTTTAATCTGCCCCGTTAATATCTCGTTAGCGGACAGGAACTGGACATTTTCAGCCCAGTTCACATTGTCCTCATCCATATTCATTCGGCTGGACTGGCCTATCATGAGAACTGTGCAGTGGCAGCCGGCCTTACCAGCCAGTTCCAGCAATGCCGTAAGGCATCCTGTGGACTGCCGGTATGCCTTGTCCCAGCTCAGCAGAATAAAAACGACCTCAGATATCTCATAGAACCGATTTGCCAATTTTGGCGCTATCTGCTCTAAGGAATAGCCTTTAGATGGTTCAACGCCTGCCAGAATCTCATGTATCTTGTCGAGGCGAACCATCCTGGGCCAGGCAGTGAACTGATGCAGCTCAGGGCCGGTAAGCAGGATATCGATAAGACAATCATTGTTAATTGTGAAAGCCACGGAAGCACAAAGAGAGACGGCAGCTTCGAGTTCCTTGCTCTCGTTCGACCTTGACCGCGATAGTCCTAAGGACTCCTTGCGGAGGACTTCGGGCACGCCGGTATCTAATACCAGTGCAGTGTAGTTGTCGAAATCATTGTGGTACTCCTTGGTGGCCGGCACGGATAGGCGAGCCCAGGCGCGGGCATCAATATTGCGCGGGGAATCTCCCGGCAAAAAAGGACGGCTTCCCGCGTATTCAGAGAAAACTCCCGTACTACCAGCAAGTCTCGCGCTACCGGCACGAACGTGCCGGCTTAGCCGTCTCAGGGGTATTTGGAGCCGGGAAAAGGCCGGAAGGACGATAAGGGTCTCCTCATCGTCATGCGATGTGCCGAAACTGAACAAGTTAAAGGGAAAGCTGGATTGGCAAATCGGCTGCTTGATTCGGTAGTAGCCTCGCCGCTTGGGTCGTATCTCAACAGTCACTTCGGCAGTATCGCCGGGTCCCAGGCGCGAAACCACATGTCCGTCTCCGACTTGCTCAATCGCCTCAGGCAGGGCACCAAGCCTCACGCAGAGATTGTAGGCCGGTAAGCGTGCGACGTTCTTGAGCACGTACCTCAGCCGTGCTCTCTGGCCCACAACGACACGGTCAGGCAGAGTGCCGCTTACCTGGATTTTGGGTCGCAGAACAAAGCCGGCCAGCAAAGCCATTAGCACGACCGAGACCAGAGCCGAAAGCACCCCGAAGGCAGGAACTATCAGGGCGGCAAGAGTAACAAAGACGGTCCCTCGCAGAACCACCTTGCCGGCATCGGTCAAGCCAAGACGTAATCTCCCATTGGTTTTCCTCATCGTGACAGTCGCCTTTTCAAACCGGTACTTTGATACGGCCGACGATGTCCGTGACAATTTGCCTGGCGGTAGTACCGCTGTGACGCGTTTTAGAAGCCAAAAGAATGCGATGTGGTAATACATAGGGAACAAGCCACAACACATCGTCGGGAATGACAAAATCGCGCTTTTGGAAATATGCACGGGCACGGGCCGCTCGGGACAACATCAGGGTTCCACGAGTGCTGACACCTAACTGAAGACGATTATCGCGGCGGGTAGCATGAACGATTTCAACGATATACTCCAGAATACCATCATCCATGTGAATGTTGGCCGCCTCTCGCTGGAGCTTGCGGACCTGTTCAAGCTGGAGTACCGGCTGTATCTTCTCGAGCGGCTCGGTATGGGCATGCGACTTGAGAATGTCAATCTCGACTTCGACTGCCGGATAACCCATAGCAAGTCGGACCAGGAAACGGTCCAGTTGGGCTTCAGGTAAGGGATAAGTGCCGTGGAACTCGATGGGGTTCTCTGTGGCAATCACCATAAACGGTTTCGGTAGTGGATAACGTTTGCCTTCAATCGTCGCCTGGTTCTCATTCATTGCCTCCAGCAGGGCTGACTGGGTTCTGGGTGAAGCACGGTTGATCTCATCGGCAAGAAGGATATTGCAGAAGACCGGACCGGGATAGAACTTGAAGTCCCCGCTAATCGGGTTGTAGATAGAAGAGCCTAAAATATCTGCCGGCAATAGATCGGGTGTGAATTGTATCCGGCGAAACTTGGCGTCAATGCTTTTGGCCAACGCTTTTGCAAGGGTCGTCTTGCCCACGCCCGGTACATCTTCAATCAGGACAGACCCCCCAGCTAACAGGCAGACTATCATTACGTCGATACATTCGCTCTTGCCGTAGATAACACTCTGCAGATTCTCCTTGAACGGTGCCAATAGTGGGTTTTCCATGCGAGCGGTTGTCAACTCTTGTCTCCCGAAATACGGTCCAATTCAATCATAAGGACTGGTAAAGAAATTAGGTTTCGTTTTTGGCTGAGCGAGGACCAGCCCGCCGCGGCGGGCAAGGCTGGCAAGGAAGCAAAACGCAGGCCTACTGGTTGGTAGTCCGAGTTTTGCTGACACCGCCAGCCGAAGCCGCAGCCAGCCAAAACTTGTCTGACGACAGTCAAGAATGGAAGATAATTTATTTACAAGTCCTAAGCTTAAACGCTGTATTATAAGTTAATACGCCTCGATTGTGAATCAAGTTCTCTCTGATTTCATCAGTTTAGAATTGGTAAAGTGCCTAAAGTGAGCTAAAGTGAGCTAAAATGAACTAAAGTGTCTAAAGTTATGGATTGTTTTTTAACTTTAGGCATTTTAGGCACTCCAAACTTTAGGCACTTTGATCGTTAAGAATAGAAAGCAGCGTACCGCTCCATAGCGTCCATGATTGCCTTTATATTTTCAAGCGGAACGCCCGGATAAAGCCCATATATCATCATAAAACCTCCTTCAGGGCTTCCGAGCTTTTCAACCTCCCGGCGAATTAGATTGTCAATTTGTTCCGGGCTGCCAAAGCGGGTTATCTGCTGGCGGTCTATGTCAAGGTCGATGCAGACTCTTCCCTTTAAGTTCGAGGCTATCCAGTCGATGCCATTAACGATGTCCTGAAGGTTGAGTACATCTACGCCGCTAACGACAAGGTCGTCCACAAGGTCGCGAATGTCACCATCAGAGTGCATATGCACCAGACAGCCCGCCTTCTGGGCCGGTGCCATCAGGTGCTCGTAGATGGGTTTGATATACGTTCTGAAGTGTTCGGGTGAAAGCATTGGGCCGAACTGCATCCCCAAATCCTCCGGATAGCGCATCATCGCAACGCCGAGGTCAACATAACGCTGTACTATCCCTATGCTGAATTCTTCGACCATTTCAATCAACCGCAAGAGCCGGTCATCTCGGTCTGCCATATCGAGCAGAAGTCTTTCATATCCGCGAAGATAGCTGAGCCGCAGAAACGCATGGCCATGTTCCAGGCTGCCCGTAGAGTGTTTTCCTTCTGCTGCGGCTCTCTGGATTTTGTCCTCAATTACAGACCAATCGATAGCAGCCATGCCGTTTGTTTGGGCGGGGTCGGGCGGAGTAAAATCCTGCAAGGCATTCCAATCTGCCAGTGGATGCTTTGTTACCGCACCGGTGATGCCGTCATCGGTTGTTTCCCAAACGCAACCCCATACATCCGTGTAAGGCTTACCGGCGCGCTCCCACGGGGCCAATTCTGGCAATACCGCATCTTCCGAAGTGAAGTCAGTCCGCAGTCCTTGGGACTCCGCCGTAAGGCGTCCCCAAGCGGACTTACGGAGGACACCTGACGGTGGAAACAAAAGGCGGCATTCAGCCATAAGCTCAAATAAGGCGTCCTGCGGATAGTGATGCCAGCAGGCAGGATTTATCCAGAAAACCACAGGGATATGTTCGGGCCTTTCAAAACGGATGGCACGCAGCGTGTTTTCAGTGATGGTGTCTGTAAAATCCATATCAGGTTCGCTCAGGTAAATGGTGAGTAGTGAGTAGAATAAGTGAATGAAAGTTTGGAGTGCCTAAAGTTAAAAAGGATGAATAGTGAATATCGAACAAGGAATTTTGAATTTCCATCGAAAGGTATCCTGTGGAGAAGTTT
>CAYTND010000077.1:0-8550 GCA_964438965.1 uncultured Pirellulales bacterium | reverse complement strand
GGGTTTAAGCTTAAGACCTTGATATAAATATGGAAGGGCTTGAGCGTATTGGTTTTGCATCAAAGCTATGTCAGCCATCAGATCGTGCAGTTCATAAAAATTCGGACGAACGGCAAGCAGTTTTTTGCAAATCTCTTTGACCTGTTCATATTGTTTTTTATGAACGAGGCCGGTGGCTCTGCGATAAACATTATGAAATCCGACCAGGTCCTTTGGGTCCTCTTTAGTTTGATCGAATTCAAAATCATCGCTAACTTTTGTCCCTGCAACATAGCCGAGCGATTGCAGGTTCCTGATGGCCTGGGTGTCCAGTTCGATCGCCTCTTGCGGGTCAACTTTGCGAACTGTCTGTTCCAGTATTTGTTTCAATTTATCCTGGAGGATGCGGGCTCTCTGAGGCTGCTGGTCTATGAGGTTCGTTCTTTCGGCGGGGTCTTTGGCCAGGTCGTACAATTCCGGCCTGGTGGTCTGGATATACTTCCACCCGTCAGTGACAACACCCAGCAGCGAATTTACGCCGTATCTCGTAGCATAAAGGCTTTCGGTGTACAGATACCTTTGCCGGAGCTTGGGATTGCTTTTGCCAAAGAACGCAGAAAGGTCTTCGCCCTGAATCTGTGGCGGAGACGGAATCTTCAGCAAACCGCAAACCGTCGGGACAATATCAATCAAACCAACTGTTTTGTTAATGACTTTATGCTTTCGTCGGCCCGGTACTTTGAAAATAAGCGGAACCTTGACAGCACCCTGGTAAATGAAATACATGTGTGTGTCCTCGCCATGTTCGCCAAGCATTTCACCATGGTCTGAGGTAATAATAATTAAGGTGGATTTGTCCAGCTTCAATTCTTTGAGTTTCTCAAGAACCTGTCCAATGCAATGGTCTGCGTAGGCGATTTCTCCGGCGTAAAGGTCGTCGGCAAACTCAGATGCGAATGGTTCCGGGGGCACATAGTCATCGTGAGGGTCATAGTAATGCAGGAATAAAAAGAATTTTTCGTTCTTGTGTTTTCCGAGCCAATCAACAGCAATACGGGAGGTCTGGCCGCCTTTGCGTTCGGCAATGTTTCCGGCTATATGGGTTTGCTCAAACTTATCGTTATAAGTGTCGAAACCCTGGCCGATGCCGAATTGTGAATTAAGAACGAATGCACTTACAACAGCACCGGTAGCATAGCCATTAGCTTTTAATAGTTCCGCTAAGGTTACATTGGATTCGGAGAGCTTGAACTCAGCATTATTGTGGATGCTGTGGTATGGGGGAATTGTGCCGGTCAACATGGAACAATGTGAAGGAAGAGTTATTGGCACAGGAGAAATCACATTGGAGAAAACTATTGCCTCTGCGGCGAGGGCGTCAATATTCGGCGTGGTTTTGCGTTTGTAGCCATAGCAGCTCAGATAATCAGCCCGACAGGTATCGATACTGATTAGCAGGACATTGCGAATTTGGCCTTTTGATTTAGCCTGGGCAAATAAAAACCAGGCGACAATGCCGGATACCAGCACGAATGTCACCAGTATATATCGCGATGGAAAAGATTTTTTTTTCTTTTTACCCATTAACAATCAAATCCTGACCTTCAAAAACGGCTTTGCGACAAAGGCGAACACCATCGATGCAACAAAGAAATAAGCAATCCACCAGCCGGTGCCGCTGGTTCGGCTCAAACGGTCGGGATATTTGATACTGATAGATTGAACAACTGAATCCGGCCCAAAAGGTTTCTCGCTCGGATGTTCCAGGATATCGAACCAATGCCAACCAGGACGCTGTAAGCTTACTCGCATAAAGCCATTACCAATCGCCAGCTCTTTTTCTACCTGCTCGTTATCCACCTGGAAAACTATGTTGTTTAATCCATTTTCATGTGCCTTGATTTTCCAGTATATCTGGCGTTTAGAGAAGACGCGTGTCTGCTCGATGGTAACCTCAGCGGCAGGCATAGATGCTATGCTCACATTGGGCCAGGCAGAATCGACATTGCCATTTAGCTTCATAACGACCAAAGCTTCCTCACCCGGTTGCAGGGGCCGAGCCTGATACCACAAACTCATTTGAGCTAATATTAAGCAGATTGGCACAATCATCACCAGCATGGGCCGAATGGCGTGAAATAGCAGGCCCCCAGCCCCCCTGAAGACTCGGCCTTGGGCCTGTAATGTTACCGAGATGCTGTCTTTGAAAAGCTTTAGCGCGAGGATGTTGGCTTTTATATCATCTTTGACCCGGCCGATGGCATCCTGATTGGAAGTGTACTTCCATAGAACCAGCAGAGTCACGCCCATCGCGGCTGATATGACTGTGTTCGATAGCCAGCCCGGCACTGCAGCCACAGGAGTCGTTAGCAGCTTACCGGCGGCGTTCAGCGGCACGTTCAGCCAGGTAACAATATGCGCCAAAAAACTCATCATTCGATATAACCCAATCCTCGAAGTTGTTCAGCTATTTTTTCATCCGCATCGGTTTGTTCGTATTTAGCAACTTCCTTTTCGATAATATGAGTAACGAACTCCTCCAGACTGCTGTACCCCGCAACCTCAACGACGTTTTTTGCTCTGGCAAACAGAGCCGAATCAATCTTGATTTTAGCCATGTATTATAGCTCCCTTACGCAATTGTCATCATCCGAATCAGTTTACATCACAAAAATATTTCCGCCTTGCATTGAAGGTGGAATTTTTAATCCGAATTTTGTCAGAACAGATGGTGCGATATCCACTAATGTCGGTGTGGTGGCACTGATGGGTCGATTGCTAAAGATGACACCCGGCACCTCGGAGGCATCAGCACAATGGTCTGCGCTCCAAACCGAATCGTTGTCCAGTAGTATTTCCTTGGTCATATCGCCAAGACAGGTGGCCCAGGAGGCCCGGTAGTTACGACAGTAGCCGATGACCAGGTCAGGAGCAAGTGTTGTCGCGGGGCCTGAATACACCTTATCTGCGCGGTGCACCTTAAGAATGACGCGTTCGCCATTGGTGTCCCGGACAGCTTCGAGCCTGGCTGACAATTCATCCAGGAGCTGTTCACGCTGCTCGCCAGGTTCTACGACCCCATCACGCTCCCGTCCCTTAAGATTGAGATACAGACCATTTATACCCAAGCCGTATGCTCGTGTTCTTGACCAGTCAACGTCTTTCAAAATTCCGGTAGAATTTGGAGGATAAAGGTAGCGGTTTTCCCGCAGCCAGGTGTTCAGGTTGAATTGTCTCTTGAAGTTGGCAAAGCCGTGATCGCTCATCACAATAATGGTGGCCTTGTCACCGTAGCGTCTCAAAATATCTCCAACAACCGAGTCTAATTTATGGTAAAGCTTGTGGATGTGGCGAAAACATTTTTTGGCATCTTCGGCAGAACGAGTTGGGTGCTTCAAGTCTGAGTCCCACCAGAACATATGTGACTGTAAGTCCGTACTGGAAAAGTAAAAGAACAACAGGCCGTCATCATAGTTTTCCAAAGCATACTCCAGCAGTTTGAGACGTTCTTGCAGTACCATACCTGCCTGGATGCGATATTCCTCATCGGTAAATATCTCGTTTGATAATGCCTTGTGGTCTTCCTGAAAACCGGTTGTGTAGAACAAGCCCAACCTGTCTGAGATTTCCTTGATGAACTCAGGTGGCTCGGTTATTCGCAGGGCGGAATCGGAGGGGTCGCTATTAATGGGGCTTACATACAATTGGAAATTCCCAGAGACCTCCTGCAGATAAAAACGACATATTGCCATCAGGTGTTTATTGGGAATGAGAGAAGGCAGAGACATTTCGAAATCTAATTTAATCCAGCGGCTCCACTGTCCTTCCCTGAGCAGGATTTTGTGCTTCTGGATTTCGATGACGCATGCTTTGGCCGCTTTGTCACGATGCACACAAAATGGGATGGTAGCCGGCTCTGGGTCCTTTAGAAGATTGTTTCGGGGCCCAATTAGCTGCGCAGCAGCGGTCTCGTTCTCGAAGAAAAGCATCGACCGTTTGCCGCCGGCTTCATCTTTGGTGCGAACCGGTCCGTCCTCTGCAAAGTGCTGGTAGGTTCCGTATGTTCCCAGCAGGTCGGGGGTGCCCATACCGGACAAGCACCTGTGGTGGCCGTATTTCGAGGGGGCCGGCGGATAGTTGGAAGGCAGGTTGTAGAACGTGGAGCAGATACCTGCTTCGTCAAGATAATCCCAGAAGGGTATTCCCTGCCGCAGCAGTACGGTTGTGGGCGGTTTGTGGTTGAAAGGCCAAAAATCCAACTGCAGCTTATGGTCTCCTATCTCCCAGTAGCCTTCACCTTGAACCGTTTTGGCAACAGAGAAGAACGGAACGACCTGCTCGGCCGGGTCGCGGTGAATGAAATCAAAGATTCCGTGTGAGCCGGGTCCTGCCCCGTTGATGAAATTCGCCCAGGCCACGGGGCTTTGCGGTGGAATGCTGGTGCCAAGAACACGGTAACCGCCTGATTGTCTGAGCTTGGCAAGATTGGGTAATTGGCCGGCGCTCATAAGCTTTTCACACAGGCGCGGGTCCATACCGTCGATGCCGATGATAATTACTCTATTTGCCGGACGGCGTTTCTTCTTTGCCGCGCACCCTGTGCTCAAGGCCGCGGCTGTTACGGCCGAGCGTTTCAGAAAGTCTCTACGATTGAGTCTTGTGTCATTGTCAGGGGTCACCGTATCATTTTCCTCATATTATTCAGCTTGGTCTGTGCGCCCGTTACCAGCCTCGGCGTCAGCCACTGATAGTGGTCTGCCGTCCATATACTTAGGTACGGCTACGCCGAACATGTCTAATACCGTCGGGCCTATATCCATCAGCCGCGGTCCCTTGGTTTCGATGCGTCGGTTACAGAACAAAACTCCCGGGACAAGCGAGCGGTCGATACAATGGTCTCCGCTCCATGCCTTGGTATTTTCGTGGTAAATCCTGTCGGTCACTTGTCCAATAGCGGTTTCCCAGGATGCACGATAGCCCTTGTTATAGCCGATAATCAGGTCAGGTGCCTCGTCTTTGTAGGGCCCGCGATAGACCTTTTGAGCATTGTAAACCTGCTTAACTACCGGCTGGTTGCTCTTGGCCGAGTCGGTTAGACCGATGAGCTTAGTGACGATTTCGTCTCGCAGGCTGTCGGCTTCGTTTTCGGGTTCGACAATTCCCTGGGCCTCGCGCCCCTTTAGGTTAAGAAAAATACCTGCAAGACCCAGGGCGAAGGCACGGGTTTCGGACCAGTCAACACCGGTCAGATTCTTCTTGTTGCGGCCATCGTCCTTGAGCTTCAAATAACCGTTTTCTTCGAGCCAGCGGTTCATATCAACGCCGCTGCGAAAGCTGTTGAAGCCGTGGTCGGATACAATCATAAGCACGGTGTCATTAGATTTGCATCTATCCAACGTTTCGCCAACGAGGTCATCCATACGCCTATAAAGCTCCTCAATTGCGTTGCGTGGCCGGTTTTGCCGGCGCTGCTTATTAGCAGGATGCTGCTCATCGACGTCCCGCCAAAACGTGTGCTGGATACGGTCCATACCGTCAAATACGCAAACGCACAGGCCTCGTTTTATTTTGTCAAGAGTATCAAAAAACATCTTCCGGCGTTCTATGTCCGCATCGGTAGATTGTTTTATGAAGCTCTCGTCGGAAAGAATTTTCTCGTTAAGGGCCCAGCTGTCTTCGGGCAAACCGAGAGTGGCGAAGGGGCCCTGGCGTTTGGCCAGGTAAGTCGAGAAAATACCGGGATGAGAGATGGGCATGGCGGGTTTCTCCGGATCGATGTTGACGGGCGTTACGTACAACTCAAATTCGGATGTCGTGCTCAATAAAAGAAACTTGCAGATGCCGTGGATCGTCACACCCGGACCTGCCTTAAAGCCAAGATTGATCCATTCGGTATAGGCGTTTTTGGTGATCGTGTAAGTGTTCCCGCTGATGGCAAGTTTCGCCGTATTCTGATCTTTGATAGTTACTGTAAAAGGGCATTTCAGGACACCGTTGTCTTTGCGAAAGGGATTCTGCGGGCCGATAAGCTCAGCCTTTATGGTGTTTTTGTCTCTGGTGACGGTGAAGCTTTCGCCGGCGGTGTGCTCACCGCTACCATTGCTGCGGCTTGTGTAGAAGGAAAACGTTCCCTGTGTGCCGCGCAGGTCGGGGACGCACATCCCGGACAATTGCACGCCGTAGAACTTTTCCGGCGGAAATGTGATGGGCACGCGGATTACGCTGCTAAATATACCGTGCTCACCGAGGGTTGTCCAAAAGGGTTTGCCCTTGCGGAGCAGGCGAATGTCGGTTTTGCCCAAGGCAAGTTGATATTTACCCAGACTGATTTTTCGGCGGGGGCTCCTGATATCCACCGAGCTGAGCCTGGGCAGATAGCTTTTCTTATCACGTGTCAGGAAGTCGAATATGTTGTGCTTGCCGGGGTTGGAGCCGGTCTGAAACGAAGACCAGGCAACAGGTGAGATGGGGGGGATGGTTGTTGCAAGCTGCTTGAAGCAGCCCCCTCTGCGCAGTTTCGCAAGGTTTGGCAGTCTGCCCTCTTCGAGGAATTCTTTCGTCAGCGCATAATCCATGCCATCCAGCCCGAGTACAACAAACTTCCTGACCCTGCTTCGGACGAACGCCCGGTGTCCGCGGATTGTTCGAATGACATATCGTACCGGCCAGGTGAACAGGGCCAATACGGCCGAAAGTGTTGCGGCAAAAATCGCCAGCAGGGAACCGACCACGGCAAAGCCGGCCCCCGGTCCTATGTAAGCCTGTGCCTTAGCTGGAATGAGCAGTACGACGAGAACAGCTAACAGCAGGAATTTGAGCGTTTTTTTACGGCTGTCTATAACCATTCTATTGCGTTAACTTTCCTGGGGACCGCAAACGCGGTCCTTACGGTTAATGGCGAATCCTCAGTATTTGCATCTGGTGCCGGCTTGCTTTAGGACTTGTAAATAAATTATCTTCCATTCTTGACTGTCGTCAGACAAGTTTTGGCTGGCTGCGGCCCTGCCTGCCGGCAGGCAAGTTCGGCTGGCGGTGTCAGCAAAACTCGGACTACCAACCAGTAGTCCTGCGGACCAGATACTACAAGATTATGTATGAAATACAGCCAATATGCAACTCTAAAGCGACATTTCTCCCTGAAATCGGCAGGCCAATCCAATTCATTCCTCCGTTTTCTTCTTACTCATGCCGAACAATTCACATAAACCGTTAACATTTCAAGCATTATTTGTTATCATGTTATTATGATTCAAGGAACGTATGAACAAATGTACCCTATAAGTGCTTCTCTCAAGGCAACGGTTGTTCTGCTCCTCATCGCAATATCGCCGGCCTGCAAGCCGGCGGTATCGGCGGAGATAGGCGTTGAAGAGATTGTCTTCGCTTCTCGGCAGCCCGGAGTAGGCGGGCACTGGTACGAGAACTTCGGATACTACGCCCTGGACGAAAGCGAAAAGGTTTACAAGGCCAAGGGGCGTTTGTGCCGCTTGAACCTCGGCAGCGGTGCACTCACCGTCTTGCTCGATGACCCCGAAGGCTCGATTCGCGACCCCCAGGTACACTACAACGCCGACAAAATCCTCTTCTCATACCGCCCGGGCGGCACCGCCTATTTCCACCTCTACGAAATAAATATCGACGGCGCCCGCCTCAAGCAGCTAACCTCAGGGCCGTACGACGACATTGAGCCGACCTACCTGCCTAACGGCAAAATCATGTTCTGCTCCAGCCGTGGTGATCGCTGGGTCCCTTGCTGGTACACACAGGTGGCGATTCTATACATCTGCGACGGCAGCGGAGCGAACATCCAGCCGGTTTCTGCGAACATCGAGCATGACAACACGCCCTGGCCGCTGCCGGACGGCCGGGTCATCTATGAACGATGGGAGTACGTTGACCGCAGCCGCGTCGCATTCCACCATCTCTGGACGGCCAACCCCGATGGCACGGGCCAGATGATATACTACGGGAACCTGCATCCCGGAACACTGATGATTGACGCCAAGCCGATTCCCGGCAGCTACAACGAAGTGGTGGCGGTGTTTTCCCCAAAGCACGGCCGCAAGGAACATGCCGGGGCCATTACCATCGTAACGCCCAAAGCGGGCCCCGATGAACTATCGTCAGCTCGCAGGGTGAGCAAGGGGGACAATTTTCGCGACCCTTATCCACTCTCTAAAGATTGTTTCTTAGTGGCCCAGGGCCCACGACTGCTGGTGATGAATAGCCGGGGCCAAACACGGGAGATCTACCGCCTGCCGTCCGAGCTTATTAAGGCGGGCGTCGAGTGTCATGAACCTCGTCCCTTAAGAGCTCGACCGAGGGAGCCGGTGATACCGCCGCGGAGCGATCCGCAGCAGGCGACCGGGCGGCTGATTCTGCAGGATGTGTACACCGGACGGCGGATGGAAGGCGTAAAACGGGGCGACATCAAAAAGCTCCTCGTGCTGGATAGCCTGCCAAAACCAATCAATTACAGCGGCAAGATGCCGCCGATGAGCTTCGGCGGGACCTACACGCTTGAGCGCATCCTGGGCACGGTCCCTGTCGAGCCTGACGGCTCCGCATATA
>CAYTND010000076.1:0-8600 GCA_964438965.1 uncultured Pirellulales bacterium | reverse complement strand
TCACACTCGCAACGGGACAAAACCCTGCTCTAAGGCCAGATGCTTCGCTTCGCTCAGCATGACAGTTTATAAGTCAGTCAAGTTGAGTAACTAACTAATATTTTATGACCATCTTGCGCACAATTTCATTTGTCAAAGACTACGGGGTTAATTATTTGCCTGCAAAAGTCAAGATACTCTTTCTCAATTTGGTCAAAATCATCGCCGATATAATCTTCAAATAACTCCCGGCCGACAATTCGATTCCACAGGACGGTTTTCGGGACGTTTCTGTCTGTTGCTATTGTTTTGTTCACATCGTCGAGCGCCCAGTCTCCTCTTAAGCCGTCCGTGAGCAACCGACGATAAACACCCAGCCGTCTGCCGTAACCTGCTTCCTGCAGAAATCTCACTAACGCGTATGACTGGCTGTAAAAAGCCATTACCGCTTCGGTCCGGTCCGTGGCAAGCACATCGCCGGGGTTCATTGTAATCAATTCTTTCAGCGGTATCATTTTGTTTTTCGTCAGTGTTTTTTTCAGCGCATCTAATCGATACGAGTTCTGGGACGGCTCAAAATAAAACATCCCGCCCTCACTTCCGTGCGTCTCGAACAGCATTGCCACGCCCTCGTCAAGCCAGCTTGGCAGACGAAACCTGAAATATCTGCCGTTAAACTGATGCCATCCTTCATGCCCGATAGCTGAAAAAGTCCGCTCTATGCCGATATCATACACCACGCAGGCGCCATTATGATAATACGCACCGGCCTTTATTTTGCAAAACATTTCCGCCTGCTCGCCCGCAAAGCTCTTTGTAAAATCTTCCCACTGACTACGGTCGGCAAAAAGATAAATGGTAAATTTGGTTTTTGTTTCCACCGTAAGGTGTCCTCCGGAGACGGGTCCGGGCAACTGACTATTATAGGCCCGATAGGCCGACTCCATAAAACCGCTAATCCCTCGAAGTATAAAAGGCTCCAAAAGCGTTGTGAAAACCTCATAGTGAGTGGTCGTTAATTTCAGCCCCGGCCCATACCCATTTTCCCAGACCTCCACAGATTCCAGAGCCGTCAGACTCTGGCCCTGCAAATACGCCGCTATTCCTGCACCGGTATTGAGCCGCTGAGCACTGCCGGCGTTCTTAATCTCGAATTTATCGGCCCCTGAACAGCCAGTCAGACAAATAGTGATTATGCAAATTAGCGAGAACTTCCTCACTCCAATCCTTCCTCCGAAATAGGTCATCAGGTACCAGGTTATCAGGTAGTGGGCATCAGGTTATCAGAACATCAGTTTGCTTTTCCCTGATATCCTGATATACTGGTAATCTGCATCCTGATTTCCTGATATGCTGATATCCATTCTTTACTCAATTTTGCAAAACTTCAGAAGCATACTTCAAAAACCCTGAACTCCACGCTGTCTTTACCATCGGCTGCAAATGATAAGAAATCCATTATATTTTGTCCACACATGCGGAAAAACTACACGAAAAGGTCCAAAACAGTTGCAATTTTACGATGAAGTTGGTAACCTAATCAGGTTTGAAGGTTTAGCTGTGTTGATTATTAGTGTATATGTGAAATCCCGGATTATTGTTCAAAATAGAGGTGTAAGATGAAAGGCAGGTCAGTAATAGTCTTGGCGTTAGCAATTCTCTGCGTATGTTTGCTCCTTATGAACGGGTGCGCAACCAGTGCCCAAACGGGCGCTGCGATTGGCGGGATTGGCGGTGCAGTGATAGGGGCCGTGGCAGGTGGGGGTGGAGGATTGGTAGTTGGAGGACTTATTGGAGCAGGGGGCGGCTATGTAGTGGGCAACGAAATCGAAAAGTAACAAAAAGCGCCCGGATAGACGCAAAAGAAATCGCGGCAGACCACGGATTCCAACTGATATTGAGCAGTTGAGCTGCTTAATGGCAGGGGAAAATACCCGTTACATTTTTCAGGTAAATTTATATCATCAGGAGAGGAGACTATATGTCTTTGAACTCCGCTCCGAATACATCAGCAGTGAACAAATAAACTTCCGTCTCCGGCTCTTGCCAGGCGTCAGCGGCAAGGCCCGCTTTGTGTGCACAGCAGTATGAAAGAAATTCCTCCTTGCTCCAGCCGGCCTCAGTGGCAACCTGAGGCAGAAAACAGCCCGACGTATGTCCCCTCTTTATATAAATACCGTCAACCCCTAACCGCAAGTTCAACGGCTCATCCGTCTTTTCCAAAGGCGAGAGAACCGAAATTTCGACATCTAATTGGCTCAGCTCATCGGCGGTTATCGGGTCATCAAAAAAACGCGGGTCACCGGTAACCGAGGCCTTTGCCATATCAGCAACTAATTCAATCAATGGGCTTTCAGAAGTGAATTGGCCGATACATCCTCGCAATCGGCCGTGGTTTTTCAATGTTACAAAGCACCCGCAGGGGACGTTCAGTTCAGGGTCGTCCGATTGGGGTACCTCGGCCGGCCCGCGCCTGATAACCGCCTCAACGGTATCGCGTGCGACCTTAAGCAGTATTTGTTTTTGGACATCGTTCATTTTTTTAGCCGCTAAACATTCTGCCCAACAACCTTATCGCATAAACCACACAGATGAGCAATATAATAACGACAACCGTGGCGAAGTTGAAATATTTTTCTATCAACCGCCGTGCCTTTTCGCCGAGAAAATAGAAAAGTAACGCCTCTCCTCCAAATCTCATCGTGCGGAATACAACACTTATCGTTACAAATTTCAGCAGAGAAACTTCAGCCATCCCCCCCACCCAACTGAAAATCATATAAGGCACCGGCGTCAGCGCCGAAATTGCAATGGCCCAGAAATCGTACTTCGTATAAAGGTCAAGCGCAAGCTGCGCTTTCGCACCAATGCCAATGCTGCTGAACAAATCCACTACGCGTTCCGGCCCGATAGCCAAACCAAGGGAAAAAGCAATCGTTCCCCCCATAACAGAGAAGAATGCGCAGGTCAGGCCGTACCTCAATGAGCGCTTCGGCTTACCCAGGCAAAGCCCAATAACCAGAACATCCGCAGGTATCGGCACGCATACCGGCTCGGTCAAGGCAAGCACAATAAGCGCCGCCATCCCGTAGCGCGTATCAGCCCAGTGAACGACCCAGTTGTACAATCGCCTGTGCCACTGCCACCAGGCAATGGACTCGTCGCCCGTCGCTTGTGACTCGTAACTCGATTTATTATTTACCGTTTCATCATTCGGCATTCAATATTCCTTATTCTCCACAAGACACCTTGCGGTGGATATTCTTTTTGTCATTCTTCCAATCCATCGAATAGATTAGGTCCATCGTCTTTGAGCTTCTGAGGCGTTTTGGGTCTGGAAGTCTCGCTCTGCTTAGAAGGAAATTCTATGATTTTTATACCTGTGCCGGATTCGGGCTCCGGCTCTTGTTTATCAGCAGGGATGAAAGGTATCAGTCCCTGCCGATATGCCTCTTCCTGAACCTGCCGTGGAGTGTCGCGAATATCCATTATAAAGCCGCCGACATCAAACATCCAGACCAGCGGGTTGTCCACGAGCATAGCTGGTGTACACCAGTCCGGGTCCAACGTAGTAATATCGAGCTTGTCGCGGATGATTCTTGACTTGGTCATCATTGTCCCTTTTGAGATACTGAAACCTTCCGCCAACTGTGCAGGTGTTATATAGGGGCTGCGATTGGGGTCGTGCAAAAAATTAACCCAGCCAAGGGCGTGAACTATCCCGCCGGCCCAACCGGCCGGCTTGTCCCTTTGAGACGGCAACTCTCTGAGACAGATAACCACGGCCATTTCCTCACAGAGCTGCCGGTAGTCCTCATCGAGGTACTGTTCGCAGAACGCATCTGTCAACTCCACGACCGCTGCGAAAGCCTCCTCGAACTCGTCTGGCATATTTGTACCAACCCCTTTACTTCGTCCTTTATTCCGTTTCATCTTTTTTCTCTTGCTCATTTGCAAACCTTCCTGCCGGGCCACCGGCCGTAAACAATACCGCAAACCGCGTTACCAACGCACCTAATAGAGCATAACCCAAAATCACCTGCAACATTAATAACGTCTGCCCAGCCCAGCTATCCGGATTCGCCGCAATATCACCAAATCCTAACGTTGTCATTGTAACAACCGAGAAATATAATGCGTGCCAAAATCCTCGAATGTCACCAACTTCACCCATGACAATAACGCAACTCGGACACAACCAATAGACTACCCCAAATGCTATCGCCAAACCAAAGAAGGTCACTATTATTCGCCACGTACGAAGCCCATAATCACTAATCAACCAAAATGGCCAAATAAATAGTCTTTTTAGAATACGTTGCCACCAGCGACCTTTCTTATACCAATCCTCCCAGTTCTTCCGCCGGATATTGTACCCCAACAATTGCTTTGTTCCTGGATCTATCCGCACTCTATCCAACCCAACACCTCTGAAATCTGTATGTCGGTCAACGTAACACTCCCAAAACGATGTGCTACCATCAACAATGGCCTGTTGGAAACTTGCTCCTAGCAACTCACTATCATCAAAGCAGGCTCCTTTCAAAACGGCATAACTGAAGTTCGCGCTTTTGAGATCACAACCGCCAAGGCAAGCATTTTCTAAATCTGCACTCCAAACTTCTGCGCCTTTTAGATTACTATTGCTAATGCTTCGAACTTTTAGATTAGCGTGAGCAAGTTTAGCATCTTCTAAATTTGCACCAAAAAGGTCTGCATCCTCCAAATCAGCTAAGCGGAGATCTGCACCTTTAAGATTGGCTTCATAAAAACTAACGCTTTTAAGCTTGGTATGAAAAAGATTTACACCTTGAAGATAAGCACCACGGAAGTGCTTGCCTTCCAGAAGAATATCTTCGCCTTTATGCTCTTTCCGCCACTCATTCCATTCGGTCATATCCTTCTTGTTCGAGCAGCGCTTGAGCATATCGTATTGGTCTAAATCGCACCGCAATCCTTTCTTGAGAAGCTCCGGATCAAATCGCCGACCCTCCTTCGGTTTTTTATTTTTCGATTCTGATTCGTTCATTTATTTTATCCTCTCCATATCCGCTACAAAATAACACTCAAAACTCACCAATTAACCAATTAACTACTCACTATTTATCTTTTGTCTTAAGTCTTATGTCTTATGTCTTCTGCAATTTTCCGTGCTCAAAATACGCCCAATCAATTATAATGTCAACGAGCGATTCTAAAATATCCTTTACTGTGCAGGGCAATTGTATTAGCATATTGTTATGATTGAGAAGGTTGTTACAAAGTGTAATTTGCAGGACTGGTGTAAGATTAAGGATGACCTGAATTACTGGTTAAGTAAAACACCGCAAGAGCGAGTCGCGGCGGTTGAGCACTTAAGAAGGCGTTATTATGGAGATTCAGCCAGACTTCAAAGAACTGTTCGCGTTGTTGAACGCTCATAATGTAAATTATGTTATTGTCAGGGAACTTATGATGATGTACCGGTCTATTTCCTTGGCCGTAAAGAATTTCTTGCCAACAAAAAAAGCTTAGGAAGAAAAAAAGACCTGGCAGATATAGAAGCCCTCGGTGAAGATTGATAGGACTGTTCTCGTCATTGCAAGCGAGGCGAAGCCGAGCGCGGCAATCTCAACTTCTCAATTCTCTATGCCTTTGTGCCTTTGCCCCTGATTTTCATGTTCAGAATAAGGCCAACCTGCTATACTGTCAACGGGCAACTTCAGTATCTTAAACGGGTCACGAGCGACGAGGCACGGGCCACGAACTATGGTTGATAAAGAACAATTTGAAACCGTCGGCGATGGCTTATTGGTAAGAGCGCCTGCCAAAATCAATTTGAGTCTGCTTGTAGCCGAGCAACGTGCCGATGGTTTCCACGAATTAGAAACGATAATGGCCAAGGTCAACTGGTACGATGAGATTCTCATCGAACCTGGCGTAAAAGCCGACATCGAACTCGTCTGTAATGGACCGCAATGGGCACCGGCGGGAGAGGAAAATCTCGTCTATCGGGCTGCCAAACTGCTCCTGGAATGTTGTGGTTTAATATCTGATATCAAAATCACCCTGACAAAGAATATTCCCGCCGGCTCAGGACTCGGCTCGGCAAGCAGCGACGCAGCGGCAACCCTTATGGGACTGAACCAATACCTGGAGTTACAACTTCCCAATCGCCAGCTCGCCAAGCTGGCGCCTCGATTAGGCAGCGATGTAGCTTTCTTTTTGGGTGGGCCTTTGGCGTTTTGTACGGGAAAAGGCGAAAAAATAAAAAAATTAGGTAAAAATTTCAACTTTCTTGCTCTTTTGATACTTCCTGACGTAAGTGTTTCCACCAAAAAGGTTTACGCCAATTACAAGCACAATCAACCCCTCTACGAGAAGCTGAGCACTCAAATAAACAGCTATATCCCAAAAAAGAGAATTGATTTAGTGGTAAAGATGTGCGCAAATATGTTGGAAATAAGTTGTTACAGTTTGGTAGAAAGCCTTGCCGAACTGAAAGCAAAAATTGAATCGCTGGGTATCGGGCCTTGCTGCCTGAGCGGTAGTGGTTCAGCGATGTTTTGCTTCATCGAGAGTGGGGATGAAGAAATAGCCGGGCAATACAAACACAAACTTGAAGAAAAGGTCGGCTGCAAAAGCATTATCGTGAGTAGCAATAGATGGTAAACTTTTAAGCGAGGCAAAGAAAATGGAAATCACTGAGGTCAGAGTCAAGCTGATTAGCAACAAAGATGACAGGTTAAAAGCTTTTTGCTCAATAACGATGGACAATGAGTTTGTGGTTCGCGATATCAAGGTCATCGAAGGTACGAATGGTTACTTCGTCGCTATGCCCTCCAGGAAAATGAGCGACCATTGCGAAAAGTGCGGTGGCAAAAACCATCTCAGAGCTAAATACTGCAACAACTGCGGCGCGACTCTTCCGGAAAACAGGGCAAGAAAGGATTTCAAAGGCAGAATGAAGCTGCACGCTGATATCGCCCATCCGATAAATACGGAATGCAGAAAAAGAATTCAGGAAAAAGTTACCGCCGCTTTCGAAGAAGAGCTGGAAAAATCAAAGCAGCCCGGCTACAAACCAGTCGAACTGGATGAGCCGGACGATGAAGTTCCTGAAATAGTCTCGTAGTGAAAGTGGCTCCATTTTGCAGCAACTCGCGAAATTGGAACCCAAAGACAAAAAAACCGTATGCACACACTCTGCCGAGAAGACACATAGGACTTGTAAATAAATTATCTATCAGATTTGGTGTAAAGCCGCCCTCCCTATGCGGTAAGGTCCTCAAGAACCTTATCGAGAGCAACATCCAAATGCTCATTGAATTCGTATTTACCTTCTGTAATCTGCTGACGGACATCAAGCACTTTCTCTTTGCGGACCTCCGGCAGCGAAGCAATCTTTTTTAACACCTTGCCAATAGGCGTAGTGTTGAGATTTTCAAGAATCTGCTCCATAATCAAATCCTTATCCGGAGCAAGGCTATCTTCGACAGGATTCACTTTGCGATTTTGGCCTTTAAAACGGCTTTTGGAATCGAAATCGAGCATTCAGAGTACCTTGCATGACAAGCTTCGAGGCGAAAACATCCCTTTCCTCCCTCAAAGCTAATAACCACTATATCTTGTGTGTCCCCTAAATCCCTTTTGAGGCCCAAAATAACCTTCTAATACTGGTATCGACAATAACGGGCTGAAAACTTTAGAAAAGTTTGCTATTTAGCTAACTGTTGCGAAAGCCTAAAGTTATACAAATTTGCGGCAAAAACCGGCTTACCAATACTAAAAATCAGCTTTTGAAGCAGCCCCATTTTAACACCAGAGACAGTTGCAAAAGTCTGTCTGGAGAAATTAGGCAATATACTATATATAGTGATAGCCAAAAATTTCTGAACACCAGAAAGCTGAAGCGTTTTGGCCGAATTTTGGGTGCCGGTGTGCCTCGGTATCCGCCCAGGATTGGACATGCCGGAAGGCGGACATTCACTTGCGTTTCGACATTTAGTTTTTCAGACTTTTGTGATAATTTTTTTGTAAGTCCCTGACGCGCAGGTGATTACACCGATTTGCACAAACTTATTGGAAAAGGCCTGTATGGTTTTCTTAAAAAACATTGAAACATTGATTTTAAACTTGACGGCAAGATTGCTAATATAGTATAAATAAAGTAAGTGTTGGTGGAGTTTTTGAATTATTCGGCAACTCGGGCTTTTGAAGGAAGGAGGTGGTATCAAATCCTAAGAATTGTCCTGGGCAGACAAGGATAGAATTTAGTGAGAGTGTAAATTGTTATCGGTCGTTTTGTATTTCTATTTTTTTGTAGGAGGATAGCCATGTGTAAAAAACTAATTCCTTTCTATATAACGTGAAGTTTTTCACCAGGAACAGATTACAAATATTAGCAAATAAAAGGAGAAAACAAAATGTTTCACCAATCATCTAAACAAATTTTACTCGGTATTTTCGTCGCATTGTTGTTAATAACAATGCCAGTCTATGCTGTAGAAAACTTCAAAATCTCCAACTACGGAGGCGCACACCAGATATGGTTTGAAGTCGAGGATTTCGATGAACGCGATCCTGATGACGACAGTAGTTTCGCCTTGAGTGATGAACCCGGCGCCTTTGGCCGGTCCATT
>CAYTND010000075.1:1428-8648 GCA_964438965.1 uncultured Pirellulales bacterium | reverse complement strand
ATGTATATAAAAGGTTCGGCGATACCGGGATTACTTTTTTATCAAAGCAATACTGCAAGATATCATGTGTCTCGCCGGCATATTTGACTATCGTTTCGTAATAAACGTTCTCGGCGGGTATGTAACAAAGCGCAAAATCCAACGTGCCCTCAGCAGGCCTGATGTAGTCGGAGGCAATTTTGTCGATATGAGCAGTTATGTCTTTGAGGAACTGTCTGCGAAGTTTTATTTTTTCCTCTTCGGCTTCTGCCTTTACGACTTTCTCAAAACCCGGCAGCGGGAACTTGGCATCGATGGGCACTGAGAAATCGGCCAGCTCAATCAGCGCATCGACCACTTTGCCGTCTTTGAAAGTGTGCTGGAGTTTGTAGCTGTCTTTGGGCAGGATATTGGCCAGAAGATTTTCGAGCGACCATTCGCCCATTTGTCCTCGCAGCTTGGGCGAGCTTAAAATATCCTCGAGGCGTCTGACTTCGGACCCAATCTGCATCATTTGTTTATTTGTACCCTGCAGCTCGCCGATCTGCTTGTTTAGGCGGTCGAGAACTTCCTGGCTGGCCTGCATATTTCGGCTGATATTGGTTTGGCCGTCCAGCAGCGATTTCTGCAGTTTGTCTTTAGTGTCTTCCTGGGCGGCTTTGAGTGCCTCCAACTGTTGTTGCAAAAGGCCGATAGAGGCCTGTTGGCCTGCCATCTTCTCGGCGTTAGCGGAATTGGAAATGATAAGCCAGACCAAAAGCCCTAATACAACCAAAACCAAAACAGTAATTACGATAGTTAAAATTGGTTCCATCTTTTTGTCCTCAAACAATTGCTTTGATTATAGATTCTGAAGAGCAGTTCGTCAAAGACCAATAGCAGCCGCTGAACGTAGGTAAAAATATATTGATATGTAAGCTGGACCTTTGTATTGTCCTGAGGACAAATAATAGAACCGGCTATGCCTGAGCTATTTGCGATGGAAGCAATAGAATCTGTGATATTTGATTGGGGAGGGGTGCTGATAGATGACCCTGCACCGGCTTTGATGCAATATTGTGCACAGGCGTTAACTGTATCGAAAGAAGATTATATAAAGGCGCATAGCAAATTCGCAGGGGATTTCGAAAAAAACTTAATCAACGAAGATACATTCTGGGAAAGGATATGCGGCGAATTAGGTGTATCTAAGCCAAAAGTCCACTCATTATGGGCTGATGCCTTCAAATCTGCTTATGTGCCCAGAAAAGATATGTTTTCTTTAGCTGACCGGCTTGGGAAAAACGGCTACAAGACCGCGCTTTTATCCAACACCGAAGTGGCGGCGATGCAGTACTTTTATCAGTTGCAATATAATATGTTCGATGTATTGGTCTTTTCGTGTGCCGAGGGGACAAGAAAACCCGAGAAGAAAATCTATGAGCTTACCATCCAGAGACTCGGCTCACGACCCGGGCAATCAGTATTCATAGATGACAAACCAGAGTACATAAACGGCGCAAAACAAACAGGGCTAAATACAATTCTTTTCGAAAGCATCAGCCAGGTTAAGAACGCATTAGCCGAACTCAGAGTGGAGCTCACAGGCCTGGGTGTAAATAAATCTTGATATGACAGTATTTTTTTAGTACGATCAGATAAGAGGTGTTATCGTGTAAGAGGTGTTACCATGAATGATATCCAATATATTGTTGACGACAAAGGCACTAAACGGGCAGTCATTATTGATTTGGACAAGTTTCGTGACCTCTGGGAAGATTTCTATGACAGTCTAATTGCCAGCCGTCGGGCTAATGAGCCCCGCGAGTCGCTCAATACTGTGAAAAAACATCTGTCCCGGGCGGGAAAGCTAAATGGCTGATTACCGGATAACTTTTGCTCGCTCAGCACGGAAAGAGTTACAAGCCCTTGACGCTGCGATTGTTAGCAGGATATTTGCTAAGATTGAAGCTTTAGCAAGCCGACCGAGACCGGCCAAGTGTGTCAAATTACGCGGCAAAAATAATCTATGGCGTATAAGGGTCGGTGTTTATCGTGTTGTTTATACCATTGATGACCGGCAGAAGCTGGTAGATATAATTACTGTAAGACATCGCAAAGATGTGTACAGATAACTCCGAGTTGATATGGACATCTCACTGTTGTTTACCACGCCATCACACACCGGTAAGATATTCTTGATATGCCGAATCGAATTTTTGTGTGGTCATCGAAAAAAACTCTTGTTAAGAAAATCACCAAAAGACTAATAATGGATTTCTCATCGGGCTTAGAAGGATAAGGATGTAAGTAACGAGCATTTGTCCTCGCGGAATAAAACTATGGCGAATTATCATCTGGTAATCCTGAAGAAGCCTTATCTGGATGCGATTTTAGATGGTCATAAGCAAATCGAATCGCGTCTTACCAAGACAAGACACGGTGCTTTTGGGCGGGTATTAGCCGGCGATACATTATTTCTGAAGGTAAGCTCCGGACCTGTCTGTGCGACAGCGACTGTTACAGCGGTTAAGAATTTCGAGAACCTGACGCCGGGACAAATAATCGAAATAAAACAACGCTATAATCACTATATCAAAGGCAGTGGTGAATACTGGGATAGCAAGATGGACTGCAGGTTCGGTTTTTTGGCCTGGCTGGGGGATATAAAGCCATGCGAACCTGTGCGAATACACAAAAAAGACTGGCGGGCGTGGGTAGTTCTGACAGAGAAAGAGGACTTCGGACTGCTAAAAACATACGGATTAAAATAGCTCCAAACGGTGTTTTCTTCATGTTTTTATGGTTTTTTTTTGCGAACAGCAATAAAGTCCCCTTTTAAGTCCGTCTCTATCTTTACAACTCCAGTATATTTAGATAGTTACTGTTGCGGAAACAGTATTTGTCATTCCCGCGGAAGCGGGAATCCAGCTTTTTCGCTCTGGACCCCTGCTTTCGCAGGGGTGACATCGTAGGTTTTTGCTTTCCGCAACAGGAACTATATAGTAAGAAACCGTAATTTTTGAAAGGAGCAGGAAATGTTAAAGAAGATTATTCTGGGTATTGCTGCGATGGTTTTATTAGCAGGAGTTATGAGCATAGTTGCCCGGGAAACAAGTAATGAGCCCGGCAGAAGGCAACGCAGAGGTACAGGCAGGGGTAACCGTTCTATGCGGCCCGGCCAAAGTCAGTCTGCCCAGGCTGGCTCGTTTATGGCAAGCTCACCATTGCCAAAGACAGAAGACGAGAAGAAGATTCTAAGCGTGCTCGACGATATGAACAGGAACCAGCGTCGGGGGATGATGAATGTGCCGCCGGAGGACGGCAGGTTACTGCGGCTATTGACAGAAGCAGTCGGTGCCAAGCACGTTGTCGAGATCGGCACGTCCAATGGAAACTCGGGCATCTGGTTCTGCCTTGCCCTGCGGACTACAGGTGGGAAGCTCACTACTCACGAGATAGACGAGGGCCGAGCCTCACTGGCCCGCGAGAACTTCAAACGGGCCGGTGTCGATAATCTCGTTACACTCGTTATGGGAGATGCCCACGAGACAGTTACAAAGCTCAAAGGGCCCATCGATATCCTTTTCCTTGACGCGGACAAAGAAGGCTATATTGACTACCTCAACAAGCTGCTGCCGTTAGTTCGTCCGGGCGGGCTTGTCATTGCCCATAATATGAATCCACGAATGGCAGACCCACAATACATTAAGACCATCACCACGAATCCCGACCTGGATACGATTCTCCTGCATAAGGAGGGCACTGGCATCAGCGTGACACTTAAGAAGCGTTAGAACAGATAGTTGAATCCGGCAATATCGGGCGAATTCCACAACCTTTATGTGAAGGAGATAAGTTATGCCTTACAATCGAAAGGATTTCTCACGCCGAGAGTTTCTGGCGCGTGGTCTCTGTGTTACCGCCGGTGCTGTTGCGACCACAGCTTTGGCTTCGTGCAATTTCCTCGGGACAAGAGACGCAACGAAACGCGACGCAAGAACGCGATTTGGACTAACTACTTACCAGTGGGGCAAAGACTGGGATATATCTACCCTTATCGCCAACTGCTGCAAAGCCGGAGTCTTTGGAGTGGAGCTGCGAACCAGCCAGTCCTATGCTCATGGTGTTGAGCTTGAACTTGACGGAGAACAACGCCGTGAGGTGAAGAAACGTTTTGAAGACAGCCCTGTTGCATTAGTGGGTATTGCCACCAGTGAACGGTACGATTCACCCGAGATTGCGAAGCTCAAAGCGGCGATTGAAAATACCAAGGCCTATATAAAGCTCAGCCGGGATATAGGCGGCAGCGGTGTGAGAGTGTTCCCGAATAGTTTTCACAATGGCGTCCCGCGAGCAAAAACCATTGAACAGATAGGGAATTCCCTGAATATCGTGGGTGCTTTCGCTGCCGACTATGGACAGCAGGTTCGCCTCGAGGCGCACGGCAGTGCCGGCGAACTATCGACCCTCAGGATGATTATGGACCACGTTGTCCAGCCAAGCGTCCGAGTGAAACTCAATTCCAATAAGAGGGACACCGGGGGCAACGGGTTCGAGCACAATTTCAACCTGGTCAAGGATTTGCTGGGTGATACGCTGCATCTGCACAATCTCAAGAATGCCGAGTTTCCGTATCAGCTTCAAATGGACCTGCTGGTAAAGATGGGCTGGGTCGGCTGGCAAATGCTGGAAGTAAGCGATAAGGTCCCTGACCGCGTCCTGGCACTGATTGAACAGCGCCGCATATGGGATCAGATGTTAGCCAACTCGATGAAGGCATAAATAGAAGATACTGATCCTTTATAGGGAGGTGCCAAACTTGGCGAAATCAGCTATGGGTAAAGTTCCCGAGGAAGAACCGCAACGAGGATTTGGTCTGTCAACTTCAACCTACATAGTAATCGCCAGCATGGTTGGGACGGGAATTCTGGTCTCGCCCGGGTACATGATGGCCTCACTCAAGAACTACCCCGTTATATTTGGGCTTTGGGTCCTTGGTGGATTGCTCGCTATGTGCGGAGCTCTTTGCGTGGCGGAGTTAGCAGCCGCTCTGCCCCGTGCAGGCGGGGAGTACGTTTACCTTCGCGAAGCATACGGCCCGATGCCTGCCTTTCTCTCCGGTTGGACGTCGTTTTTTGTCGGATTTTCGGCGCCGCTGGCTGTGGCCAGCTATATTGCGGCCTTATACCTTTTGACGCCGTTCGGATTAGCTGATGATAAAACGGGCCACTTTGTCAAGGTCACCGCTGCGATCATTATCGTCGCGGTCACACTGCCCAATCTCATTGGTCAACGCCAGTCTGTCTGGACACAGAACCTCACTACGATTCTAAAGTTGGGCCTGTTTGTGGCCCTGGTAGTGATGGCATTTCTGTGTGGGGATGGGCGGTTAGCACACATTGCGCAAGGCCAATCGATAGGAAACGTCAAGCTTGGGACCGCGGCTTCGCAGTTCTTCTACGTCATGTTCGCTTACAGCGGCTGGAACGCCGCCAGCTATCTGGCCGGCGAGGTTAAGGATCCATCCAGAATTCTCCCAAGGTCCTTGCTGCTGGGCGCCGGGCTTGTCATAGTTTTGTATCTGGCCCTTAACCTCGTTTTCGCCTACGCAGTACCTCTGGCCGACGTGGGATTTGACAATGCAGAACGGGTTCCCCAGCTCGCGGTCGAAAATTTGTTTGGGCCGAGGATTTCCAACATATTCTCAGTTGTGCTCGGATTGACGTTTCTGGCTACAGTGAGCGCTTTCATTATCACCGGCCCACGGGTTTACTACGCTATGGCAAAAGATGGATTGTTCCCCGCAATAGCGGGACATATCAGTTCCCTTCGGCTGCGCTCAGGGCAAGCTCACGGGGGCGGGATTCCTGTTTACGCGATGCTCGCGCAGAGCATGTGCGCAATCATCATCCTTTTTGCGATGGACTTCCAAAACTTGTACAAGTATGCCTCAGTGGGTTTGTCGCTCTTTGCGCTTCTCTTTATCGGCGCAGTGTACGTCCTTCGATGGAGCAGGCCAGGGATGGAAAGACCGTTTCGCGTACCAGGATATCCTTTTGTTCCGGCGTTTTTTATGGCTGTAACTCTCTTCATGGTCGTGTTCGCGTTTATGCAGTGGCCAAAACCTTCTTTATGCAGCCTCGGCAGTATCATCGCGGGTATCCCGGTTTATTACGTCTGGTCATTGCTCCGGCACCGAGGAAGCTGAAATATCCAAAACTTAACATAATATTTTTCTACGCAGCGAAATGGCTCAACCCATTCACTTCCCTGCTCGCCAGCAGGCAAGGTTCAGGGCAAGTTCACGGGCTTTTTCTCACATTTTTACGAAATTTTCCCAAAAATGGCAATAATGCGGGTTCTACATCCGTCTTTATATATGAGAACCAGGCCTGGAAAATATAGAAACAGGAGTAAATTGGGAAAGCAGTAAAAATGCTGAAGAAAGTTACTACAAATATTAAAGCGGCGGTTGTGCTGATAGTAACCGAAAATGTTGCTGCCCTGCGGATGTTTGTCAAAAATATAACAAATTCAGTTTTTAGGTCCGTCTCTAAATCCGCCACAGGCGGACGAAGTGGTGAGACAAAAAGAGGCCATAACTCGGAAAGGAACAGAAAATGTTAAAGAAGATCATTACATTGAGCATTGTAACAGTGGTTGTGCTGATAGGAATTGAAAACCTTATCGCTCAGGAAGGAACAGGCGAACCTCAAACAGAGCCAAGACAAAGGCAGGTGCAGGAAGGCCGACAAAGGCAAAGGGGCCGGATAGAACAGCCTCGCAGACAACAAGCAGACAGCGAAGCCCAGGCCAAACGTGCCGAGGCTATGCGAATGAAGCGCCGGCAGGAGGCCCTGCAAAAGAAACGTCAGCAAGAAGCAGCCAAGAAAGCCGGGACTCTGCGGGAGAGGGTTCAGCGAGAGCTTCTGCAAAAGAAACGGCAGCAGGAAGCGGCTAAGAAAGGCGCATCCAAAGGCAGAATAAGCCGTGAGCCGCAGCAAACTCGTCCATGGCAAAATCGACCTATGCAACAGATGTTTGGCAGATGGTTGGGTGAGCTTACAAAGGCCTATCGCGACAACGACAGGCAAAAGATGGGACAATTACTCAGAAAGATGCAGCAACTGAGGCAAAAATCGCAGCAAGCAAGAGCTACTGCTGGCCAGCGAGGCCCGGGCTTCCAAGGCAGAGGTATGATGGACAGGGGCGGCCAAGGCTTCCAAGGCAGAGGTATGATGGGCAGGGGCGGCCAAGGC
>CAYTND010000075.1:0-1328 GCA_964438965.1 uncultured Pirellulales bacterium | reverse complement strand
TTAGTGCCAATCGCTTGGGTAGTAGATGGATTCAGGCTGAATGCGAAACTTTCTGCACAGTCCATCCACGAGTGTCTCTAACCTTTTTATCTGGCAGTCGGTTGGACGAGTGGTTTTGCCGTCAGCTATAACACAAATGCGGATAGTTTGACTGCTGCCGTACCAGGTTCGGCCTGGGATAGGGGGCCATTGTCTTTGCCACTTTTCTGTTGGCTGTATTTGGCCATCTTCGCCGCCGCGGCCGTTGCATAAACAGAAGTGGAAGTTGATATCCTCGGGACCAGCCAGGCCACTGAGCATGGCCAACTGCTCTATATTGCCGGCTTTGGTGCCGCTGTAGTAAATCTCGATGCGGTTCCAGCGGTCCGGGGATTGAGCGGCCCGGGAGGAGATAGCTTTTTGGACAGGGTCGAGTCGGTAATATGTCCAAAGAGAAAATGGTCCGGCAGATGGGGGATTATGGCCCAGGGCCATTAAGATTATCGCCCCGATTGTCATTGAAGTTAGCAGTGTCGCTAAGACTTTTATTACTCTTGCCTGATTCGGCATAGTCTCGTCCTTGAGAGTTACCGCTTCACAATTTTTTGCGAAATATCATCCTTGAACTCGAAAGCCTCATAGATGCTCAGGTTCCCATACGGCACCAATTGAACTTATGCTTAGACACAATTAGACACAATCGGTGCCTGATATATCCTTTGCTCAGCAGAAGCGCAGTCCCTTATATAGTAAACATCGGCACCAACCTACGAATTACTGCAAATTTTGCTAAAAATTCTCTAATTTATCTTTTCTGGATTCCAGAACCACAACTTCGTCCGAAAAGAAGGGAAAAATCCTCTAAGATTTTGGGACACAGCAAGATTTTATAAGATGTGAAAAACAAAACACCTCACAGGTAGCCTGTTATAAATATGTTGATTTATGGAATTACGGCCTGTAAGATTCGGTCTATAAATAAGTCATTTAGAAACAGGAAGAACAGAAATGGCATCAGAAACTACAGCGGATAGCGTAGAGCGTATAGCGGATAGTAAAAGCCTAAACGCTAAACGCTATACGCTGAACCCTCGTCCGCTGTCTGTGGAGCAAATCGCTCAATTGACCGGCCAGGGGTGCAGCAGCGAGGACTGGTCGAAGGTTCAGGTTGCCGATGGCTTCGACGCAGGTACAGTAAGATCAACGCACTTTTGTGGGCAGGTAAAGTTAGGGGTGTTTGAAAAGCAGGTCTCATTTTTTGGCGGTGTTAAGAAGCCGGCCGGGATTAGTAACGCCACGATTCACAACTGCACAATCGGCAACAACGTATATCTAAGTCAGGTAAGGAA
>CAYTND010000074.1:0-8718 GCA_964438965.1 uncultured Pirellulales bacterium | reverse complement strand
TCCGAAACAAACTTGTCTGACGACAGTCAAGATTCAAATGACAAAAATCCAAAATCCAAAACGTTTTTGGCATTTGGTAATTTGAATTTCGATATCGTTTCGGATTTCGACCCGCCAACGGCGGGTATCGATCGGAACCCAGCGTTGCTGGGTCGAATTTCGGATTTAATAATCAGTTACATTGGCATATTCATAGTTTGCTTATACGCTTCAATCAGCTTATTTCTAACGCCCACAAGAAGCTTAAAACTTATATCCGCTTTAGCCACCGCTGATATCACTGAGGTGATATCCTCATTCTTACCCGATAACAAATCTTTTATGGACATATTTGAGGACTGTTGAAGGTCACTAACCTTGGATATGTAGCTCTTCACCGCATTAGCAAAGTCCGGCTTCTTGTCGTCGGAACCCTCCACTTTTGGCATCCCGGTAGAATTAAGATTAGTTCTGGGTTGTACCGAGCGTGGTTCCAAAATACTCTTCATTGGGTTTGATACCCCACTTACATTTGCATTCAAATCAACCATAGCCTATTCCCTAACTTATCGAAGTAATTCGAGCGTGGTTTCCACCATTCGCTGGTAACGCTTCAAGATCGCTACATTGGCTTGATACATCCGTGTTGCAATATTCAGATTCATCATCTCAAGCGGCAAATTTATATTGGGCATTGAAACGTATCCCTGCCCATCCGCCCGAGGGTTGCTGGGGTCGTAAACCCTAAGAAAATCGCTCATATCCGGAAGAATTTCGCCCAGCTCAACACCGCCCAAATCGCCATCTGATTTGAACGCCGCTTCGAGCCTGCGATAAGGCTCACCCTTACCGGCATCGCTTGTGCGGGCGTTGGCAACATTCGACGAAATCACTTCCATCTGTTTGCCCTGTGCTCGCAAACCCGAAATTGCTATATCTATAGGGCTGAAGAGATTGTCAACTTTCATTTGCTTTGTCCCTTTCTCGATTGTTTCCAAACCGTGGCACGGGCTTCCTGCCCGTGATTAACCCACGGCCTGGATGGCCGTGCCACTACAACCAATAATGGCTCACTACCTTGCACCTATGTTTATTGCCAATTCAATCCCCCTGTACTTTTTGTTGAGCAGCCGAATATATGTCGTGTAGCGAAGACTATTTTTAATCATTTCACCCACTTCGTTTTCCAAACTGACATCGTTGCCGTTTGACTTTACCGGTGTCTGTTTGGGCCTATAAATCTGCGGCTCAACTTTACTAAGGTCAACTGACCCGGATGAATCCAGGGATTTGGCAAGAAACTCTTCAAACTTGACATCAATCCTGCGGTATCCCGGAGTTTCAAGATTGGCAATATTATTGGCGATCGCTTTCTGGCGAAGGCTTTCAGCTCTTATACCTGCCTCGATAAGAGCTATTATGCTATTTGTCTTGGACATCTGAAATTTCCCAATATCTATGGCTTCCTGCAAAGCAAGATTTATACACAAGCCCTGCCTGACAAAATATATAAGCAAGAATCGTGCCAAACGTTTAAAGCCGGTCATTTTCAGCATATTAACCCTTATGCCGTGTGAAAAACCGCCCTAAGCCCAAATAATCACTGATTTGGGCGGCAGCAGTGATGTCAGGATTTTATACAATGGCGTGCTTTTTTTACATGCCCATACTTGTAGGCAGGCCATTCAACGAACCCTTAAACCAAACCGGAAATTCCTTCCTACATCCAGAATATTTCTCCGTGAATACCGCAACAGTAAGGCATTATCGAACAATCGCCGTCCTTTTAGTATTCATAAGTTTAGTATCAGCAAAGTGTTATCATTTAACAGGAGTCGCCCCACAAATACTGGCACAATAGTTGCTGCTATAAAGTTTAGAGTGCCTAAAGTGTGAAGTGCCTAAAGTTAAAAGGGATGAATAATGAATATTCAGCAAGGAATATCGAAACTCGATTCTCGATGCTCGATACTCGATTCTAACTTTTTACGAGTATCGAGCATCCAGCATCGAGCATCATTCCTTATTCTCCACAGGACACCTTGCGGTGGATATTGGATATTCTTTTTTGTAACTTTAGCTCACTTTAGCTCACTTTAGCTCACTTTAGGCACTTTAGTTGTATGGATACGAACTTGTTGACAATCGATAATATGATGTTCGCGGGAACAGCCGTCGCGGTCCCTCCTGCACCCAAACCTAATACATTCACAAATGCCACGCGGTTATCCCCGGCGGCAGATGATACTCCACCGCCTCCTAACACTCTTGAACCAACAACGACCGATAATACGCCTTTTATCACCCGAAATGAGCCTGTAAACAAGCCTACGCAAGATTTTCGCCATACGCTTCGTAAAACAGCAGCGACTGAAGCGCCCCCGCAAGACCAGGATAATACAAAACCAGAAAAACAAGACCCGGCTTCTGCGATACCTTCCGAGGCGAATCCTACCCAATCCCTTTCGGCTCCAGAAGCCCCAATTACACTTGGGGCGCTCGTCAAAGAGGCCGCTACAAAAATGGAGCCGAAAACCGGGCGCCAACTTACTCAATTGATCACCGATCTGAAAGATGGCGAATCCCCTCCTGTTACGGGACAAGCAGCCAAATCAGCCCAAATCAAACTGCTCGTAACTACTGACAAGGGGCAGCTTGGACTTAAAACCGTTTTGCCGGACACATCCGAGGGTACTGCCGATACCCAGCCTCCGCTTGTGGCTGGCGGGGACAAAAATACTGATAAGATATCGATATCAAATAGCACTGTCGTACCCACAAAAGGCCCAACCAATGGGGAAAACGCCAAAGAACTGATGTCCGATGCCCTTGTTGATAACGACAGCAAAACAACCACTGCCGACGAAAAAACAGCTATGGCGGACACTTTTTCTGTTGCCAATGGTCAAAAAACACCCCCGCTTGTGGCTGGCGGGGGCGGTAAAAAATTGACGCCTGAAACTCCCGTTGATGACGACAGCAAGATAACTACTACCAACGAAGAAGCTACGACAGATAAGTCAGCCATCCCCGGCAATGAAAAAACGCCAGCCTTGAATACCAACTTTCCACCGGCTCAGACCAAATTCACCGAACCCCAGTCTCAGCCTGTCGGCATTACTCCGGAAAAATCTACACCGGTCGCCAATAAACCATCTGAAAGTAAAGCAGCCGCCCCCGAAATACTCTCAGAATCATCAGGTGGCAGCGGCAAAGAGTCCCCACATGCCGGGAACAAACTCTCAGATAATCCTACTGCCCAGGAGTTGAATGTAACAGCCGTCCAGGTATCCACCGGCCAAACAAAAAACCGTGACAACTCAACCTCTAACAATAGCTCTAATTCAGACCTCGAACAAATACTCTCTCACAACAACCCACAAACTCCCGTTACAGAGCAATCCCCTAGCTCTTCAGAGGGCGCAAAGAGCTTCAATCTGCCGGGACAAACTTCGCCCAGCGATGTCTCTGCAGATATTGGCAAACAGATTCTTGAATCTATTCACAACTCTTTATCCCAAAAAGGGCAAGACCAGCAGATTACAGTTCGCCTCAATCCACCGGAACTGGGGAAGGTTTTCATAAAACTCCAGGAGCAGGACAACCAAATAACAGGCCTGTTGGAAGTCAGCAAGACACAAACCAGAATAGAGATACAGCAGGCACTGCCGCAGATAATCCGAAGTCTTCAGGATTCAGGCATTCAGATAAAGCGGCTTGATGTTGTGCTCTCCGAGGCCGAACAGCCGGAACATGAAGCTCTTAGAGACCAATCACTGCACAACGGCTGGGGCCAGCAACAAGACTCAACAAATTCATATATGGGGGGAAATAATCCCGATGCCAGGGAGATTAACGAATGGTTAATAAACAATAATAGCTACGAGAACATTTCCGAATTACAGGAGGCGCTCGTTACTGATGGCATAAATATGCTGGCATAAATATACAGTCTGATGCTCGTCGAGTATCGAGAATCGAATATCGAGTTTACACTTCGACCTTTCTGCTCTCCCACTTGCGACATGTCCAACTCAGGTCTTTATGGCGATGTCGAATCACCGACTTTCACCCGGATTTATCAATGAAGTAAGCTCTCTGGCGACCCTTGAAATAACCGGTTTCCACTCTCCCCTCTCGGCCTGCCGAAACAGACGCATAGTGGGATACCAGCGAGTCCTGTCACCTTCAAGGCCCCACCTCCAGTCCGGCACAGTAGGCAACATAGTCCACACCTCAACGCCCAAAGCTCCGGCGAAGTGAACTGTTGAATTGTCCACAGAGATTACCACATCCATCGCTGCCACCTGGGCGGCAAAACTTTCTAAGTCCCTGAGAGGGTCAATCCTCTCATCTTTCAAAATCTCCACACCGAACCGCTCATAGGCCGCCTGCAACTGCCTCGAGCATTCGCCGTATTGCAGATTCACAAATCGTGCTCCCTTGACCTTCAATATAGAGCCCCAATGCTCTAATCCAATAGACCTTTTCTGTCCTTCCTGGCTGTTCCCGCTTCTGAAGCTTATCCCAACCAGCACCCGGAATACGTGACCCGTCACTCGTGACCCGTCTCTCGCTTCTGTGCGACGAGCGACGAGCGACGAGTGACGAACTTGTTTGTATTCGCTGCGAAACCGCTCGCGCTGCTTCTCGTCGGGGACCATAAAGGGATTCTGAAAGCCCATGGAATTCGGAGACAATCCCAGCACGCGGGGGATAGAGGCCATCGGGACCTGATGGGTAATTGACGCCTCTTTGAGCAAAGGCGCAGGAGGGTCGCTCCGTTTAACAACAATGACCCCGGGAAAGCTCCTCTGAAGAAGCGGCACTAAGCGCTTATCACATTCGACAACCACTTCAATACCCTGTAACAGTATATGCCGGATAAGCCCTGAAAACTGCACTTCGTCTCCGATGCCCTGTTCGCCCCATACGAGCAGCTTTACCGGACCTTCCACAGAACCATTCCACCACTGCTGCCAGAAGCCTCGCAGAGGTGTATTCCGCACGTCGCTCGTGACCCGTGACCCGTGAGACGAGCGACGAGCGACGTGCGACGAGCGACGTAATCTCCAGCGCCATTCGTATTCATCCCATCCCTGCTCGAATTGAGCCCTCAGCAGCAGGACAAGTGAGCGGTTGTGATGGGCCTCTGCACATTCAGGGTCAATAGCAATCGCCTTTTCAAAGGCGGTGTTTGCTTCAGAGAATCGACCCAGTTCCATCAACGCGGTACCAAGATTGTTGTGGGCTTCCACGCAGGACGGACGCATAGTTATAGCCTTTTCGCTTACACTAACAGCCTCTTCAAAGCGCCCCTGCCGGTTAAAAAGAACACCCAGATTATCGCGGAACTCGGCTGAATCCGGGACCAGGCTTACCGCCTTTTGCAGATTCCCAACCGCCTCTTTAAATCTACCTTGAGCAATCAGCACCATACCGAGATTGCTCAGGGCCTCGGCATATTCGGGGTCAAGGTTTACCGCTTTCTCGTATGATGCCATCGCGTTTCCCAAATCTCCCTTTTTCTTCAGCGCCAGCCCGAGATTGTTGTATGCCTCCTTGAAATCACCCTGCAGGTGGATTGCCTGCCTGCAGGCGGTTACCGCCTTATCCACAAGGCCCAGCG
Organism: uncultured Pirellulales bacterium; assembly: GCA_964438965.1. Classification (GTDB taxonomy): domain Bacteria; phylum Planctomycetota; class Phycisphaerae; order Sedimentisphaerales; family Anaerobacaceae; genus NIOZ-UU13. Next base: position 3,110 of record CAYTND010000074.1, on the reverse strand, counting down.
TCATCAGCGCAACACCAAGGTTATTGTGCGCTTTTGCAAAATCCGGCCGAAGTTGAAGCGCCTTGTTGAACTCCGAAACAGCCTCGTGAGATTTTTGGAGTTGATACAGCGCTATTCCCAGGTTGTTATGGATGTGGGCATGCCCGGGTGCTTGCCTGATGGCCTCCCGCAGAAGCTGTACCCCTTCGGTGTATTGGCCTCTTTGACTAAGAAGAGCGGCGAACAACTGCATCGCATCGACTTGGCGGGGAACCTTCTGAAGGACCAGCCGGCAGAGTTGTTCAACCTCGAACAAGCGTCCGACATCGTAGTAGGAAAATGCGAGGTCCAGAGCTTGCTCAACGGTCAATCCGGATAAAGAAATGCCGGAGAGAGTTTCCATGCTGTCCCCGTCAGTTTTCCTGAACCGGCGAGCATTGTTTTCATTCTCTCTGTCGTTGTTCGGTAACAACGGGAGTCTCCCATTTGCGAGATGTAGTCTCGATAGACCTTAGAAAAGATTCTTTGAGCTTGTTTCTTCTGGTTTCTGCATACATTAGTGAACTATACCATATTGTCCGATAATTTAACAAAATTTTCCGCTTTTTTTGCCGTTTTTAACAGCCTGTCTGCTATATCAGTCCCGATTTCATCCGAATTACCGGTCCAACGATTTTACAAGTACTTACGTCAAAAAAATCCCTCAAGTCTGTTCTATTTTGGTCGATAATGGCCATTGGAAGCAAACGGCCATTGGAAGCAAATTCTTCCAGCGTGCTTGTTGCACGTGCTAATTAGTATTTGGGGGCTTTTGACAGGGCCAAGAAAAACTTGTTCGGTACTTTATTAAATTAAGGAGTCAAAAATATGTTAGCAATTAAGAACAATCTTATGGCAGTAAACGCTGCGCGCCACCTGGGGAACAGCTACGACGCCCTGGCTACATCAGTCGAAAGGCTGTCGTCGGGCCTGCGCATCAACAGTGCAAAGGACGACGCAGCCGGCCTGGCTGTTCGCGAATTGATGCGAGCCGACATCGCTGTTTTCCAGCAGGCTTCCCGTAATGCTCTGGACGGCATCAGTATGCTGCAGACAATGGAAGGTGCTATGGCAACAATAGATGATAAATTAGTGCGTATGCAGCAGTTGGCCGAGCAGGCAGCCACAGGCTCGTACTCTTCCGCACAGAGAGCAATTATGGAGAACGAGTTCAAAGAAATGCGCGAAGAAATCGACCGTGTCGCCGCAGCAACCAAGTTTAACGGCATCAAGATGCTCGATAACTCCGCTTCCGTGTCAATCCAGGTTGGCAAAGGTGCAACCGACAATATTGCCCTGACCGGCAGCAATATGACCAGTGCATCGGGCGGTCTTGCTATCACAGGTCTGACCATTGGCAACGTAACCAGCGCCAAGACGACATTGACAACACTGGACAGCGCAATCAACACCAAAGATAACGCTCGTGCCCAGTTCGGTTACAAGATGAACCGTCTGGAAGGTACCATATCGGTGCTTAACATTCAGACTGAGAACCTGATGGCAGCCGAATCTCGTGTTTCGGACGTCGATGTGGCTACCGAAATGGCAGAGATGACAAGGAACCAGGTGCTGGCACAAGCCGGTATCTCAATGTTGGCACAGGCCAACGCAATACCTCAGATGGCACTGCAACTGCTCAGATAAAAAGCAGCAGTATTCGAGCGTTGAATGACACAATAGGGGAGATGACTGAGGCGCAAACCCTCAGCCATCTCCCCATAAGTTAAGATACCAGCTAATTCGTCGTGCGTGATGCGTATCGCGCAAAACAAAAACGCAATACGATATACGCAATACGAGAATCAACGGAGTGACACTATGAATGGAATCACAGCATACCAGGACAATACAGTTACAACACAAAGCAAAGGCCGTCTCATTGTTATGCTATACGACGGTGCAATCAAGTTTATGAAATTGGCAGTCAGGGAGCTGGAGACGAACAACTACGAGGAAAAGGGCCACTATATAAACAAAGCTCAGGACATAATCAATGAGCTCAATGCGGTTCTGGATACGGATGCCGGCGGCGAAATAGCTGCCAACCTTCGCAAGCTCTATTGTTTTATGAGTAATCGCCTGTCGCAGGCTAATGTAAAAAGTGACCCTCAAATGATTCGTGACGTAATCAAACTAATGGAAGAATTAAACCAGGGTTGGAAGGCCGTCACCGGATAATCAATTATGAATTTATTATTGTAGTTAAAATATTACCCAGTGGAAGAATTCCTTTAAAATGCTTTTGTATCAATACAATAAATTGGTGAAAAGAGGGCTGTGCGATGCTTGAAGCAAAAGATATTATGACCAAGAAAGTAGTTTGCATAAAAAAGGACCTCCCTGCAGTTGATGCCATAAAACTTATGGTGGGAAACAACATTACCGGCATCCCTGTAGTCGAAGATGATATGACTCTATTGGGGATTCTTTCAGAACAAGATGTGCTAAGATTATTCCACACTTATGAAGATGAAAAAGACCGGACAGTAAACGATTTTATGACACAACCTGCTGTTCACTTCGAAGAGGATGAACTTTTGCTGGATGTTTGCTACTGTTTGAGGGACAACAATATCAGAAGAGTCCCGGTTACGTCAAATGGCAAAGTAGTAGGCGTTATCAGCAGGTCAGATATCCTTAAATGCATTCTTCAACTATGGGATAATAATGCCGTACCTGCCGCCGGTACCCCAATAATACAGGGCGACAAATAACCCCCAAATAAATTCAGTTTACATTTCGCCTAAAAAACCGACGTTTTAGGTATTTACCGAGGTTGTTAATCCTCCGAACAGCTATAAAAATCTCTCATCGAAACGAGGAAGTATCTATACCTATTATTTAGGCTTCTTTATCCTTGATAAGCCCAAAATCTTGTCTATAATTCAAGAACAGTCAAAGTAGTAAGTTAAAAAGCTGTTTGTTACGCAATTAGCCCGCATTTCTCACAGGCCCATTGAAAAAAGCTCCTTGTTCTGGTATAACTTATTGGAAACAAGGAAGTTAACCAGACGACAAGGAGCAGTCTTATGAAAACACACTGTAATCAAAAAACCTTCGAATTTCAAACAGAAAATTCCCGCAAAATC
>CAYTND010000073.1:0-8793 GCA_964438965.1 uncultured Pirellulales bacterium | reverse complement strand
GCTCTCGGCAAATATATGGCCGGGCTGATGGGCAACGACGACAAACTGATAAAACAACTTCAGAGAGCCTCAAAGGACAGCGGCGAAAAGGTATGGCCAATGCCGAGCAGCGAGGAGTACGCAAAAGAGATGAAGAGCAAGATAGCCGACCTGAAGAACGTCGGCGGCAAATGGGGCGGAGCCTGCACGGCGGCAGCCTTTTTGAGACAATTTGTCGGCGATACAAAATGGGCACATCTGGATATTGCCGGTATGGATATATTCAGCAAGCCAACCGAATTTTCAGCGGAAGGCTCAACCGGATTTGGTGTGCGGCTGCTTACTACTTATCTTATGAATTTAGTTGCAGGTTAAAGAAATGGCCAAAAAACGCAAGACCGTAGATACCGAGAGAATCAGAAAAGCAGCTAAGGAGATACTCTTGGCGCTTGGTGAAGACACTGAGCGCGAGGGCTTAAAGAAAACACCGGAACGGGTGGCAAGGATGTACGCTGAACTTTTAGGCGGGATGCACGAGGACCCTAAAAAGCATCTTCGCAGCGTCTTTACCGAAAACTACGACGAAATCGTTCTGCTGCGTGATATACCATTTTACAGTATCTGCGAGCATCATCTAATGCCGTTTATCGGTTCAGCTCATGTTGCCTATTTGCCTTCTGGAACAGTGCTTGGTGTCAGCAAGTTAGCTCGTATTGTGGACTGTTTTGCCCGGCGACTCCAGACGCAGGAAAGGCTTACCTACCAGATAGCTGATTTCATAATGAGCAGCTTAAAACCAAAGGGTGTCGCAGTTGTGCTGGAAGCTTCACATAGCTGTATGACCATTCGTGGCATAAAGAAGCCCGGCTCGGTAATGGTAACATCGGCACTTCGCGGGATATTTAAGAGAGACCCGAGAAGCCGAAATGAGGTTATGAGCCTGATGCATAACGGCAGCAAATAAAAGGGATTTTCTTTATGCATAAGCTCACCAGGTGTGTGCGGTTTTCGATTAATCCTTTTCTGTCGGAAGAAAATGAAGGATTCAATTCATTTGTATCTAAGCCGGCCGGTGAAGGACTTTCAATATTCTTAGAATTATCTGTCGAAGTGGCCGGTGAGGTTGAACCGGCTACGGGATTTGTTGTTAATGTAGCTGATATTGACAGAGAAGTTCGCGAATTCGCGGTGCCGGTTTTTGCCGAGCGAATAAGACAGGATTTTCGCCGGGCACAACATATCGGTTTTTTCGCAGTGGCTGAACTTCTAAAATCAGCCTGGAACAGATTAACTGATAAATTTGGGCCGGCTCAGTTAAGCAAATTGAGCCTGAAGCTGAATCCTTTCAGAAAGGCGGCTATAGATTCGAGAGATTTGGAGATGGTTTATTTTAGTGAAAAATTTGAATTTGCAGCGATGCATAAGCTCTGGAACAACGATTTCTCCGAGGAGCAGAATCTCAAGGTTTTCGGAAAATGCGCAAACCCCGCCGGTCACGGCCACAACTATATCGTTGAGGTTACGATAAAGATGCCGGCAAGTAAAAATGCTTTCCATATCAGCGATTTTGAAAGAGTAGTGGATAATGAGCTTATAAAACTCGTTGACCATAAGAATTTGAATGCCGACGTTAGCCAGTTCAGCAGGACCAATCCCACCGTTGAAAATATTGCAGCTTTCGCATGGAACAGACTCGTGGGCAAATTCGGCGAAGCGGCTCTGCATTGTGCTACCGTCTGGGAAACCGACAAAACATATAGCTCGTACTACGGCCCAGGTAATAGCGAATAACGTAAGCCCAAGACAAACTGAAACCGAGTTTCGGACCGATTCAATTCCAACAATGTTTGGTGTTGACATATTCGGCCTGACGTCATATAATACATAAACAAGTTCAAAACATTAAGAAAACGCAGAATTAACGAAACACAACACTGCTTTTGCATACCTTATTGTTTTGATAGTGAATATAAAGAAAAGATACCAATGAAAACAAGAGCTTTCACACTAATCGAGCTGCTGGTTGTAATCGCAATTATTGCAGTCCTTATGGCAATTCTCATGCCTGCTTTACAGCGGGTGAAAAATCAGGCCAAAGGTACAATATGCGTTCAAAATTTAAAGACCCTCTCGTTGGCCTGGTTTATGTACAAAGATGATAATGATGATGAATTGGTTAAGGGCACAACAGGTTCCTCCGATGGGAGCTGGGTATTAAATCCTTCCGGCGACACAATTGAGGATAAGAAGGATGCTTTAAGAAAGGGCGCACTTTTTTCCTACGTAAGCAACACTGTGGACGTATATCGCTGTCCTGCCGACCTGAGGCAGAGAGACCCAAGGGTATATGCCTTTCGCAGCTACTCGATTGCCGGAGGCATGAATGGAGTAAATCCGGCGGGTAATATGTGGCAGATTTATCCCATTATAAAATATTCCGAAATAAAAAGGCCCGCCAGTAAATATGTCTTTCTGGAAGAAGCCGACCCACGAGGATATAACAGGGGTTCCTGGGTTATGCGTCCAAAGTCAAAAGAGTGGGTGGATCCATTCGCAATCTGGCACAGCAGATCAAAAAGCACTTTGGGATGGGCCGATGGCAGCGCGGAAATGCACCGATGGCTGAGTAAGAGTTTAATCGAATGGAACAAAGTGGCCTGTGAGGAGCCCGACAAATTCAATTTCTATAAGCCCCGCAATGAGGATGACCTCGAAGACTTCACATTTATGTTGAACGGCTATGCGTATCGAGCCCTTCAGTAGAACCGGCTCCCAGCAAAACAAGACAACATTGTGCGTTTCTAAAGTTCATACCACGCAGATAAATACCATCTCCTCTACAGGCGCTGTGTAACCGAAAAAACACTGCAGATTCGGCAAAAACATTAGAAATTCCGTAACAGGCAATATGAGCTTGGCTGACAGGGTAATAAAAAATTAAGAAGCACCCGGCTCTGTTAAAACTTTATGTGGTGCGCCCGGGTATCAATCAGGTTGTGCATGACGAACTTATCGGACTTTGGGGTGTATAGTTTTTAACTTAAAATCGGCTGTTGAGCACCTGTAGGAGGTCTGCGCTGCAGGCCCAACAGCTACTTGGGGGGCATGTCTTTGCTAAAGCTATGTTCTTTATTTGCCGATACTTATGGTATCAGAAGACTGTCGGTCAATCCGCTCCAATAATAATTAGACGTGAGCATAAATACACTTGGTGTGGCTTTGACCATAAGAAAATGGTTTCCACAGAAAAATTTAGATATGGGAGTGAGGCTGTGTTTGCTTGTATGCGCAGCCGACGGGGACGGAGTCTAACCAAATTGATCATTGATTATTATTCTAATGTTCTGCAAAATGGAGATTAGGCAGAGATCATGATAGAAAATTCTTAAGCGGATTTGATATGACGGTATTGATTACAGGCGGGGCAGGTTTCATCGGCTCTCATCTGGCGGAGCGGCTGCTCAAAGAGGGTAATAAGGTGCTCGTTATCGACAACCTCAGCACCGGCAGTTTGGAAAATATCGAAAGTTTCAAGGAGCATTCCGACTTTGAGTTTGTCGAAGGTGATATCTGCAACGCCGAACTGGTGGAACCTCTGGTAGAGCAGAGCGAAGCAGTCTTTCATCTGGCTGCGGCCGTCGGTGTTAAGCTGATAGCTGAGGACCCGGTGCATACGATAGAAACCAATATCGGCGGCACTGAGATAGTGCTGGATATAGCCAACAAGTTCGGCAAAAAACTCCTCATTGCTTCAAGCAGCGAAGTGTACGGCAAAAACGAGGCGGTCCCATTTCGTGAAGATGACGATATTGTGCTCGGCAGCACGAGTTTATCCCGCTGGTCATACGCCTGCAGTAAGGCGATAGACGAATTTTTGGGCCTGGCTTTTTATCAACAGTATGGATTGAGCGTGGTAATCGGCAGGTTCTTTAATACAATTGGGCCAAGGCAAACAGGCCAATACGGGATGGTAGTGCCGCGATTTGTTCAAAGGGCGTTGAGGAATGAGCCTGTCCTGATATATGGGACGGGCAAGCAAACACGATGCTTTTGTTATGTGGCCGACCTTGTCGAGGCGATTATCAGCCTGATGAATTGCAAACAGGCAGAAGGCAAGGTATATAATATCGGTTCGAACGAAGAGATTGCTATCGAAGACCTTGCTGATAAAATTATCGAAATGACAGGCAGTAAAAGCAAAAAGCAATTTGTGTCCTATGAGGTCGCCTACGGTAGGCCCATTGAGGACATGATGCGGCGTGTGCCAAACGTAGAGCAAATCAAAAAAACTATCGGCTGGGAACCAAAAACGAGCCTGACCGAAACGCTTCAAACTATTATTGACAGCGAAAAACGTAAAAAAACTCAGAAAACAGAAATCAGACAACAGAAGTCAGAATAAGACGAATCTAATTATTCTGACCTTTGACTTCCAACTTCGGACTTCGGAATGACAAGAGGGGAAATGGATTCTCGCTTTCGCGGGAATGACACAAGGAAATATAAGGGACATTATGAAAAAGGCGTTGATTACCGGTATTACAGGGCAGGACGGCTCGTATCTTGCCGAACTGTTGTTGGAAAAGGATTACCAGCTCTGGGGTATCATGCGGCGAAGCTCGTCGTTTCATACAGGCAGAATTGACCATTTGTATAAAGACCCGCACGAACAGCCACGACTTAAATTGATTTATGGGGATTTGACCGACGGCAGTAACCTCTCAACAATTATTAACGAGATTCAGCCGGACGAGGTCTATAACTTAGGCGCACAAAGCCATGTTCGGGTAAGTTTTGATATGCCTATCTACACGGCTGATACGGATGCTCTTGGAACGCTTCGGCTATTGGAAGCAATCCGTTCCAGCAATAAGCCGGCTAAGTTTTATCAGGCCTCCAGCAGCGAGATGTACGGCAAGGTCGTCGAAACACCGCAAACAGAAAAGACGCCGTTTTATCCGCGAAGTCCCTACGGCTGTGCGAAGGCGTACAGCTTTTGGCAGACAGTGAACTATCGAGAAGCTTACGGCTTGTTTGCATGTAACGGGATTCTATTCAATCACGAATCGGCGAGGCGAGGCGAGACATTTGTTACGCGAAAAATTACACGAGCGGCGACGAGAATTAAATTGGGCCTGCAGGACAAGCTCTATTTGGGCAATCTGGAGGCAAAACGAGACTGGGGTTTTGCCGGGGATTATGTCGAAGCAATGTGGCTTATGCTCCAGCAGGACAAGCCGGACGATTATGTTGTGGCCACAGGCGAAAGCCATTCGGTCAAAGAATTCGTGGCCGAGGTGTTTAGCCATCTCGACCTTGATTGGCAAAAGTACGTCGAAATCGACCCTCGCTATTTTAGGCCGAGCGAAGTTGACTACCTCCAGGGCGATGCAAGCAAGGCAAAAAAAGTTCTCAAGTGGGAACCGAAAGTAACCTTTAAAGAGCTTGCAAAGATGATGGCCGATGCTGATATGGAAATCGCCGAGAACGAGAAGATTATTAAAGACCACCAGAAAACAAAACAATGAGCATTTTTTTTGAGAACAGGCGAGTTGTTGTAACCGGCGGCGCCGGCTTCTTAGGCGGCTTCGTTACTGAAAGGCTGCAAAAACGGGGCTGTAAGAATATCCTTGTGCCTAAGATTGAAGACTATGACCTGGTCAACATAAATGACATAAATCGTATGTACGAAGATATGAAGCCGGATATTGTTATTCACTTAGCTGCGGTCGTGGGCGGCATTGGCGCCAATCGCGAACATCCTGCCGAGTTTTTCTACAAGAATTTAATGATGGGCGTTCAGCTCATAGAGCAGGGCAGACTACGAAACATTGAAAAGTTTGTTGCGATTGGTACGGTTTGTGCATATCCGAAATTTACGCCGGTACCGTTTAAGGAAGAAGACATTTGGAACGGGTATCCGGAGGAGACTAATGCACCGTACGGACTGGCTAAAAAAATGCTGCTTGTTCAATCGCAATCTTACCGGGCTGAATATGGCTTCAATTCGATATTTCTTCTGCCGGTAAATCTTTACGGGCCCGGCGATAATTTTGACCCCGCCAGCAGTCACGTGATTCCCGCATTGATAAAGAAATGCGTCGATGCCATTGACAGCGGCACGGACCATATCGACTGCTGGGGGACAGGTAGTGCTTCGCGCGAGTTTATTTATGCCGCCGATGCTGCTGAGGGAATTCTTCTGGCGACAGAACATTACAACGGCCCTGAGCCGGTCAATATCGGGGCCGGTTTTGAAATAACGATAAAAGAGCTTGCTGAAAAGATTGTTGAGCTTACGGGCTTTACCGGTGAAATTCGCTGGGACAGCTCCAAGCCGGATGGTCAGCCGAGGCGGCGGCTGGATGTCTCAAAAGCTAATAAATACTTCGGCTTTGAGGCCAAAACCCCCTTCGATGAAGGCCTTAAGGCAACAATATACTGGTATCGAAAACATAAAACAAAATAGCCAGGGAACCCCACGTAAAACGTGGGGCTAAATACTTAGCCTGCGGTTTTACCGCAGGTCTCAACTCACATCGGAAAAACACAGTCGGTGCAGATTGTGCGCAAAGAGCAATAATGCTAAGCCTTAAAATGTCAAAACGATTCTTTTTATTATTTTTATTAGTGTGTAGCTGCAAGCTGGTTAGTGCCAGGCAAAACCTGGCACTACGCAAAAATTACACACTCTGGCCAAAGCCTAATTATCATTTGTGCACCGATAAGTCCGACGTAATTCAACTTACCGACGGCAGGACATCCGGCAGTCAATGGACGGACAAGAGCACCGTAGGCTGGCAGAAAGCCGAGCCGGCTGTGGAAATCGTGATAGACCTCGGTAAGAAGTCCGCTGTCTATGAAGTCCGTATCCACACTATTGGGGGAGGCTTCGCGGACGTAGAGTTTCCTGAATTTGCCGCTGTGTTGTTGAGTGAAGACAATCGAAAGTTTCGATTTGCCGGACTGGTGAGCAGTAAAAATTTGGCAAATGTCCGAGCACGCGGCTACCGCGGAGTCTCCCGCACAATGAGCGTTCGGGATATAAATGCCCCGGGACGATACGTCAAGCTGGCAATAAGGCCAAAATGGCGTTATGTATTTCTTGACGAAGTAGAGGTATTCGGCGATTCGCTTTCGGCTGCAAAAAATATCAAACTTCGGAACAATCTCGAAGTATTCAAATCTTCTCAGGAGCTGTTAAGTAAAATCGAGGATTATTTACATTTGAATGAAAAGGTTGCCGCCACAGTCAAAACTGTCAAAGAAAATCGGTCGAAGCTACCCAGCCGGCTCAGCAAGAAAATCCTTTCTGAGCTTGAAAGACAGGCCCAAAAAGCAAATCCACTAACAAAACCGCCTGGCATAAAGGGGCAGGTAGGGAAAACTCGAGCCGAGATATACAAGGCGGTGTATCGAAAGCCATTTGTGTGCCTGCCGGCAAATCCGATGGAGATTGTATTTGAAAAAGATATGTTCCTTGGAGAAAGTGCCAAGGACATAAGCGTTCAAATGTGGCAGAATGAATACGAGTCGGCTGCATTTAACATTGTAAACTGCTCTGATGAAATGATGACAATGGCCGTTTCTATTTCGCCCTTGCTTGGTCCTGCCGGTAAGAAAATAGACAGTAACAGAACGTTCACGGTCAGAAGAGCGATATACGTTAAAGGCAGTACGGTCGGTTCAATAGCCGATGCCCTTGTTTTACAGGCGGAACGTCCATTTATTTTGCAGCCGGGCGGGCTGACACAAATATGGTTGACGATATTTAATCCAACGTTGACGGCCGGCATCTATAAGGGCCGTGTCGGCGTTTGGGCAAAGAGCGCGAACGGCAAAAACCTGCCGATAGAAACTATTCCAGTTACCATAGAGGTTCAAAAACACAAATTTCCCGAGAATTTTGCCCTTAATACCTGCAACTGGGCGTATTATAAAGTTGCCTCTGCGGCCGAGATGGCTGAAGACCTTCGTAATCATCGTATTAATGTTTATACTGTTCCTCCACAGGACCTGCCTTTTCTGCGATTTTCATCGGACCGGCCCGGCGTCGTCAGAAAACCAAATTTTGCAAATTTAGATAACGCTCTTCGGTATCACAATTATGCCAGGACATATCTGCTTTGCTTAGACTTCAATAGCAGTAAGAAAGACCACGGCCGGTTCGGGAAGGTCGAATGGATGACTCCAGAATGGAAGGCTGTTTTTTCACAATGGCTGAAAAACCTGGTAAAACATCTCAAAGATGCCGGCGTCAATTACGATAAGTTTGCACTGTATCCGTTTGATGAAAGTCTGTGCGATGATTTTTATAAACTGGCCAAACTAATCAAAGCCACAGACCCAAAAGTAAGAATCTACGCCAACTCCTTTGGCAAAGGCCCTAAAGATTTTATGCGATTTCGAGAGCTTATCGATATATGGTGCCTTCAGGACAGCCACTGTATGCGACACCCCCAATGGCTGGAGCAGATAAAAGACTTCGGAAAGCAAGTCTGGACGTACGAGTGTTTAAGACCAATGAAAGCCAAAGACCCTTATTCGTATTATCGCCTGATGCCGTGGCGTGCTTTTAAGAGAGGTCAGACCGGGGCCGGCTTCTGGATTTATTATTACGGACTCAATTTTGAGACGGGTGCCGTTCCCTGGGATGATACTCTAAAGCCCCAGGGCTTCTCCGGCGTTGTTTATGGCAGGGGAGGCAGCCTTGTACCGTGGCTTGGCGAAAATATCGTTCCGTCACGGCGTTGGCAAGCCTGGCGAGAGGGAGTCGAAGATTATCAGTACCTCTATGAATTACAGCAGGCGATT
>CAYTND010000072.1:0-8831 GCA_964438965.1 uncultured Pirellulales bacterium | reverse complement strand
AGGGATGTGGTAAGCGAAGTCCTCAGAAATAACCATATATTCTGCATAGCCGCCGTCTGCGTCTTTGCCGGTCCATTTGGCCTGGTCGCAGAGGTTTTCGCAGCCCGTTTGACAGAAACTGCACGTCCCGCAGGCCGAATAAAGCCAGGTGATACCGACACGTTCATCGGTTTTGAATTTGGTTACGGCTTTTCCCTTATCCGCCACCGTTCCGACTATTTGGTGGCCCAGCACTATTGGGTATTTGGTTGGCTTTAGTCTGCCCTCAATTTCATCAAGGTCAGTATGGCAGAGGCCGCAAACCGAGACCTTAACGAGGATTTGATTGTCATTTGGGATGGGCGTTGGTAAATCAACAAACTTTAGAGGTTTTTCTTCGATTGGCGAATGTTTGTCTAATAGCACAGCCCTCATTCCTTCGCTCCACTCAAGGACAAGTCTGAGATTTCCTGCTTAAGCTGGTTTGCGAAGACCTGGTAACTAACGTTGCCGAAGAGACAAAAGACGACCTTTTCCAGGCCGGTTTGGCCTTTGAGATAATCGATAGTTGTTTTGAGCATTATTTCGGCACAGCTTTCGATAGGAAAGCCGAAGATGCCTGCGCTGATTGCCGGGAAGGAGATGCTTTTAAGATTATTTTCGTCGGCTAATTTAAGTGAGTTCAGCGTGGCATTTTTTAATTTTTCATTTTCGTTCCCTTCGCCCATTCGAGGCCCGACAGCGTGAATTACGTGTTTGGCTTTCAATTTGCCGGCGGTTGTTATTACAGCGCCGCCAACAAATGTGCCTCCTATTTTGTCGCATTCGGCCTGGATTTCGGGGCCGCCTTTTGTTCTGATTGCCCCTGCGACACCGCCGCCCAAAATCAATCGTGCATTGGCGGCATTGACGATGGCGTCGGTCTGAATCTCGGTAATATCGCCATCGAGGAGTTCCAGAGTGCTATTTTTGATATTTACTTTCATAGTGCCGGCCTTGGTTATGGTTTGAAGATAAAGCTTCCACAAAATTGCAGAACTCATAGTTAAAGATAAGAAAAACAGGCGGCGGGCGGATTCGAACCGCCGAATAACGGTTTTGCAAACCGTCGCCTTAGGCCTCTTGGCTACGCCGCCAGCTTGAAATTAGCTGTTAGTTTACCCTTAATTGACCCTTTTTGCAATAAAATTAGATGCCATTTTGTGGTGAAGATTATGAGATTTTAGCAATATTTTTACGGGCGAAAGCGTCTAACTCTTATGGTAAACGACTAACAATTAAAATGGAATTGCCTGATATTTTTATTAAAGGTGTATAAATTGATGAAAGTGTAGATTTTACCGGAACCTGCGGGAAACTTCCGACGAAATATCCAAAATTGGGAGTACCTGTGAAGCTGGTTTTTCATCTTTTTCTGCTGACTTCTTTTTGTATAATAGGCAAAAGTTGGACAAATATGGTTTAAGCAAGTGGTAACTGTATTGGAGAAGAATTTTATGTTTTGCAAGTTTCATCCTGTGAATTTGTTATGCTGGTTGCTCGGCATTGCTGTTATCCTTGGTTTTGTAGGTGCGTGCAGTCCTCAGCACCACAAAGCAGATGCCGATGAAGAGGTTTATAAGATTATCGACGACAAGTGGCAGGATGACTTCGGCCAAAAAACCAATTATACAGTCAGTGATTATAATGACCCGGCATCACCAAATGACGTTGAAATTGCAGAAATGATACCGGAGTCAGGTGTTATAAATCTTCAACAGGCAGTTGAAATTGCCACAAAATTTAATCGGGATTACCAGACTCAAAAAGAATCTCTTTACATTTCGGCACTTGGTTTAACAGATGAACGGTATAAATACGCATTACAGTGGTTTGGGACTATAGACGGCACTTACACTGACAATAAGAGTAATGGAGATGATGTAAGCCTTGAAACATCGGGAGGCGTTAACAAAACACAACTGTTTCTCGATGGAGTGATAGTCAATACTGGTATTGCGATTGATTGGGTGCGTTTTCTTACCGGCGACCCAAGAACTACATTAGGTTCGATTTTAAGCGGCGATGTAACCGTGCCTTTGCTGGGTAGTGGCGCCGGCAAAGACGCCCAAGAGGATTTGACTCAGACCGAGCGGGATGTTTTATATCGGATTCGTACATTCAACCGCTATCGTAAGACGTTTGTAGTTGGCATTATAAGTGATTACTATCGTGTCTTGCAGCAAAAGGACTCAGTAACCATCGCTGAAGCAAGCTATCAAAGACGGATTGATTCAACAAACCAGCTTAAAATGGAGGTTGAAGTTGGTCAAAAACCATCGTCCGAGGCGGATGAGGCAACGCAGGAATTGCTTAAAACAGAAAACAACCTCGTTAAAACCCAACAAAGATATGAACAGGCCCTTGACGAATTCAAAATAAGGTTGTCATTACCAACCGATGCTAACATCGTGTTGGACCAGAATGAGCTGGCAGCGCTGGAAGAAATTGGCATAAGCCAGCCTGAATATACGGCAGCCGAAGCAATTGAAATTGCATTGGCTCGACGCCTGGACCTGGCTAACACAAGAGACGCGATTGAAGATGCGGCACGCAAACTTGAATTAGCTGCTGAGAGGCTTGGTGTGCAACTTGACCTGATTGGCAGTTCTGATGTAAGTTCGGCAAATAAGACCAGTTTCGACAGGTTACAGTTTCAAAAGGGGACCTACGGTCTTGGTCTTGCAGCCGAGTTGCCGTTTGACCGAAAGACTGAACGCAATGATTATCGAAAGAAACTGATAACGATGGAACAACGGCAGCGCGGATATGATGATGAATCTGATAACGTCAAATTGGACGTACGCAAGGCTTATCGTGACCTGACTGAGAAAGCAGAAAGTTACCGAATTCAAAAAATCGGCTTAGAATTGGCCGAAAGGCGCGTCGAAGAGCAGGAAATGCGATTAGAATTTGGGCAAGGTACAATACGACTTTTACTTGAAACAGAGGACGACTTAGTTCTGGCCCAAAATGCGATTACCGGAGCTTTAGTCGAGCATACCATTGCCAAAATGAGCTTCTTTAGGGATGTTGGTATTCTACAAGTCAAACCGGACGGAATGTGGGAGCAAAGAACACAATGAAAAATAACAATGACAAACAAAATCAAAACGCACCGGAAAATCAACGTCAGCGTATCGGGAGACGCATAAAGCGTCGGTGGTTGATTATGCTGCTTATTGTAGTGGCAGTGTTGGTCACGGGATTAGTGGCAGCAGCGATAAAAAGAGATGCAGGCATAGATACTTCGAGTGGGGGAACCTTCACAGTGCGCCGTGATAATTTGACCATCACCGTTACCGAAGGCGGCAGTATCAGGGCACATAAATCAATAGAATACAAATGTAAGGTCAAAAGAGGATATAGGGAATCAGGAGAGTTAACAATACTCAATGTCGTCCCTGCGGGCACCTATGTGACTCAGGAAGACGTAGATAACGGCAAGGTACTTGTTCAATTGGATTCTTCGTCTTTGGAAGAGCGATTGATACAAGAGAAGATGGAGCTTGCCGGTGACCAGGAAAACGTTACCTCAGCAATAGAGGCGCGTGGCATTCAGATAATACAAAATGAAAGCGATATCGCAGACGCTCAATTGAAAGTAAGGTTTGCCCTGTTGGACCTTCAGAAATATCTGGGTGCAGATATAGCAAATAGGCTGATTGAGGATGTAAACGAAGTTTTAAACATTGAGCGAAACAACGCAAGCAAGGTGAGCGACATGACAATTAAGGGTGAAAATGGAGTCGTTAACCTGATGAGTAGTAACTTAGGCAGGACCAACGATAAGCCAACTAAGGACGTCAACGAAACATTCAGACTGACCGAAATCGTAGCACCATTTCTTGAGGAGGTAAGGACTGACCCGAATTTGTTAGATGGGTCGGCTGCCGGGGAGGAATTGAAAAGATTGAAAGATGACATTACCAAGGCCGAGGGTAACTTAAAAAAAGCAGAAGATATGTTGACCGGGACTATAAAACTTCACGGTGCAAATTACGTTTCCGATCTCGAACTTCTAACTGGCGAGCTGACTGTACAAAGTAGTAGGTTTGAAAAAGAAAGTGCCGAGGTGGCTCTGGCGTTGTTTAAAGAATACGATTTTCCGAAAAATGCCGAGCAATATCTCAGTGACTACGTTGAGGCCGGCCGCCAATTACAGCGGGTTTATGCCCAGTGCCGTTCAAGGCTGGCCCAGGCCCAGGTGAAACTAAGTACGGCCCAAGAACAGCTTTTTTGGCAAGAAAAGAGGGTCAAAGAAATAACTCAGAATATCGAGTACTGTACAATTAAAGCACAGGCTCCGGGGCTGGTAGTATATGGTACCGGCGGCAGCGGCGACTTCTATAGGTCCATGCGATATAGGAGTGGAGGTAGCAGCGGAATTATTGCTGAAGGCGAATCAGTTTCCGAGGGGCAGACGATTTTATCAATGCCTGATACTGCGATAATGGTTGCTGAAATCGGCGTCCACGAGACCGAGGTTGATAAGATAAGAGCGGTTCAGCCTGCAACTATAGTTATGGATGCATTCCCCGATAGAGTATTGGAGGGCGAAGTGCTTGAGGTAGCGCCACTGCCGGACCAGCAGCGCGGCTTTATGAATCCCGACCTAAAGGTTTACAAAACGCTGGTTAAAATAGACGGTACCCATGATTTTCTTAAAAGTCGGATGTCATGCAAGGTACAGATTCTCGTCGAGCAGTTAGAGGACGCTATAATTGTGCCTATTCAGGTGGTGTCAAATCGCGCCGGCAGAAAAGTCTGTTACGTTATGACCTCGCAGGGTTCTCAAGAACGTGTAGTGCGAACGGGGCTCTTTAATGATACATTTGTAGAGATTATTGAAGGTTTAGAGGCTGGCGAAAAGGTGATGCTCAATCCTCCGCTTTTCAGTGAATTAACAGGCCCAGCCTCATTCCAACAGCAACAACCAGTACCAAAGAGGAGAACAAGGCCGGGCGCGACTGATGCGAATGATACGGAAACTCAAGGCCAGCCCCAAGAGAAGAGGGTCGGACGGTCTGTGGACGGGAAAAGCACGCGCAGGGACAGACCATCGGAGGGTGGAGAAAGACCGCAGGGCAGGCAGTTTCAGCTAACAGATGAAATGATTAATCGGATAATGGAGCGTTTGGCACAGTCCGACCCGGAAAAAGCCAAAGAGCTGGAAAAGCTGCGTAAGAGTGACCCGGTAAAGTTCAAAGCGCAGCTTATGAAGAGTATGCGTAATAGAATGAGACAAGGCAGAAGTGATATGGGGCAAAAACAAGGCGATGCAGAAAGTGGACAAAACCGTTGATTTAAAAAGTGATACTCCGATATTAGCGATGCAGCAACTGTGTAAGAATTACCAGCTTGGGACAGTAGAGCTGCGGGTTTTGCGTGAAATTGACCTGACCATCGCCGGCGGTGAATATGTAGCTATCATGGGACCCAGCGGTTCAGGCAAATCCACGCTGCTCAATATGATTGGCTGTCTGGACCGTCCTACGAGTGGAGACTACTTGCTTGGGGGCCAGAATGTTTCCGAACTCGACGATGACCAGCTATCCTTAATACGTGGCGCCCGTATTGGTTTCGTGTTTCAGTCATTCAATCTGATTAACCAGCTCAATGTCATAGAGAATATAGAGGTTCCGATGTATTACCAGGGCTTTTCCGAGGAGGAAAGCGCCGAACGCGCTAAGGAATTGGCCACAATGGTAGGGCTTGGTGACAGGTTCGGGCATCGGCCTTCGGAATTAAGTGGTGGTCAGCAGCAGCGAGTAGCGATTGCCAGGTCATTAGCAAACGACCCGCTGATTATTCTCGCTGACGAGCCGACGGGCAATCTTGACTCGGAAAGCGGTGCTGAGATTTTGGCTATTCTTGAGGATTTGCATGAGCGGGGTAAGACCCTGATAGCCGTTACCCACGATGAGAGCATCGCTTCAGGTGCTGAAAGAGTCATACACCTCTTAGACGGGCGCATAAAAGACCAGGGATATAATAGGCGGTAAAGACGTTATGTTTTTTTTTCGTTTTAAGCGTACATTTAAGTTGGGCACAAAAAGCCTGTGGATGCACAAGCTGCGTTCGATTCTGACAATGTTAGGTATTATCTTCGGCGTTTCCTCAGTTATCGCTATGCTGGCCATAGGTGAAGGGGCCAGTCGGGATGCACAGGAAAAGATGGCCCAGCTTGGCAGCACCAATATTATGATAAAAACAGTGGACCCTCCTGAAGACCAATCAGCCGGTGGTCAACAGCAAACCCTGAAAGAATATGGTCTGACCTATGCCGACGCCGAGCGTTTCCGAAACGGCATACCGGACGTCCAGGTTATAGTGCCGAATCGCCGTCTCTCTCAACAGGCACAGTACCGGACTCGCAGAATAGCCATAGAAGTAATCGGTACAGTCCCATGGTATCCCGAGATATCAAATGTCCGGGTAAAATACGGGCGATTTCTCAGCAGCACAGATATGCACTACAAACGGGGAATTTGTGCTGTTGATGAAAAGTTGGTAAGAGAACTATTTGTCTTTGATGACCCGTTAGGCCAGGATGTTAAAATAGCCCGTGATTACTATCGAGTAGTAGGCGTTGTCACTGAGCAGACCAGTGCCCAAGCCGCAAATGGTTTTGAGAATAAGAATACCTCAGGAGCAAAGAAGGCCGGTGCGAACTTAGGCTGCATCTATATTCCTCTCAGTACGGTTCGGAACCGTTTTGGTGAGATGTCGCTGCAAATTAGCGCAGCCAGTCGCAATATAGAAAAAGTTGAACTGCAGGAGATAATTGTAAAAGTCCGCAGTATAGAGCAGGTGATGGGGACACGTCAGAACGTGCAGAGGCTTATGGGTCGATTCCACAAGAAAAATGACTATGAAATAACCGTTCCCCTGGAGCTGATGAGGCAGGCGAAGGAATTTCAGCGCATTTTCACTATCGTTCTCGGGTCAATCGCTGCGATTTCACTTTTGGTTGGCGGTATAGGAATTATGAATATTATGTTGGCCACCGTGAGTGAACGGACGCGAGAGATAGGTATTCGCCGGGCCCTCGGCGCCAAAAAGCGAGATATTATCTTTCAATTCCTCTCAGAAACGTTAATTCTCACGTTGTCCGGAGGTATCCTCGGAATTATTTTAGGGTCTCTAATACCATTTTTTGTAACCCATTTTGGGCAGATGCGCACGGTGATTACGACCGGTTCATTGGTGATGGCCTTTGGAATCAGTGCTGGGGTTGGGATAATCTTTGGCTTGTATCCGGCCTATCGTGCAGCCAATATGGACCCAATTGAATCGCTGAGGCATGAATAGTAGGGGCAACACACGATGTGGTTGCCCTGGGGCCTGCCCCCACGGCGGTCAAGACGGTCATCAATGCTCTTATGCTGTATGTTTCGTGCTACGTAGCGACTTCGCAGAGTAGTAGTAGTACTAATGAGTAACTGCACCGGCAGCAAGCGGAGCCATAGAGCTGTTGTCGAGCTGCCTTTGTGAATCCAACAGATCCTCTGGCGCCAGTTGAGCTTTCCCCAGTTGACTACGAACTTTCTGGACCCATGAGACCATACCCTTAACAGCCCTGGGGTCATAATCATATCCGGATGAATCGACCAGAATTTCGATTGCTTCGGTTAGAGGCCGTGCATTATGGTAAGGACGATTTGAAGTAAGAGCGTCGAAGGTATCAGCTACAGCCATAATGCGGGCGCCGAGTGGTGTTACAGTGTTAGATGTGCCGTCTGGATAGCCTCGGCCGTTCCATTTTTCGTGATGGTGTCGAACGATAGCTATCTCCTCTTCCAGGAAGGTCATTTTCTCCAGGATGCGGACGGCTATTAGTGGATGCTGCTCGATGACGCTGCGCTCGCGGGGTGTCAGCTTACCTGGTTTTGATAAAATTGCATCGGGTATCCCAATCTTCCCGATGTCGTGAATCATTGCGGCACGACGAATAACATCTATTTGTTTCGGAGTGATTTTCATCGTCTTGGCTATGCCGACGGCGTAGTGCATTACGTTTTCTGAATGCTTCTTTGTATAAGAGTCTTTCGCTTCGAGTGCCTGAACTAATCCCCAGATACTTTGAATAAAGACCTTCTCCGCCTGCTCTGACAAGCCGTCAATGCGTCTTTGCAGCTTTGTAATTTTTTTGGTCTCGATGTCGTTATCGCTCAGAGCCTTTGACATAGTTTCGTCCCAGATCTTAACACAGTTTCGTCCGGCACTTTTGGCTTCATATAGAGCCAGGTCAGCTCTGCGCATAACCTCCCTGGAAGAATCAGCGGGTTCAGATAAACTTTGTGCTATCCCACAGCTAATTGTCATCGTCAGGTCTTCAACGACCTTTATTTCCTGAGTCTTGCCTCGAATCCTTTCTAATAATGTAACAGCATCTTTTGCTTTGGTTTCCGGCATTATTATGACAAATTCGTCGCCGCCATAACGTGTGAGTACATCCGTTGCTCTTTTCTGGCTTTTCATACATTCGGCAAGTTTTCTGAGAGCATCGTCGCCGGCGGCATGGCCCAATACGTCGTTGATTGTTTTGAAGTTGTCGAGGTCTATGATTGCAATGGAGAATTGACGAACTGGTTGCTCGAATTGACTGGGCGAAAGAGATGGACGCTTACTACTACCAACAAGCTATCAGTAAGCTCGATGGCGCCTGGGTCGAAACAGGAGGAGAGCGAAAGCTCATGTTTGCCACCTATAGCTATCTGGGATTACTGCAACACCCTCTTATCGAACAGGCAGCCAAAGAAGCCATCGATCGCTACGGCGTTGGCACTCACGGGGTGCGCCTGCTGGGC
>CAYTND010000071.1:0-8883 GCA_964438965.1 uncultured Pirellulales bacterium | reverse complement strand
ATACATTCGGCGCCCCTCGCCGCACCGCAGCGGTTATGGCAACCATAAAATCCATTGTTGCCGGCAGAGTTGATTCGAAGCCGAGAACAAACTCGGCAGCCGAATCACCCACCAATATCATCTGAACATCGGTCTGCGAGATGAGTTGAGCTGTGGTATAATCGTAGCAACTGACCGCAGCGAGCTTGCGGTTTCGGCCCTTGGCATCCAGCAAGTCTGCTATCGTAATTTTGGTATCCATATCAGTTTTCCCGGAAAATAAAGAAAAAGAAATAACAGTATATCCGTTAAAATATAAGAACAAAATCGATTTATCAAGCGTAAAGTAATTGAGTTTTAGGGCTAAATCCGGCTATTTTCAAAAAAAACAAACAAATTTTTTACTTTTTTACAATTAAAGCTTGATTCCTCATAAGAAAAGTGTAAGTTCTTTGTAATTCTTTTCCTTTTTCTTTAAAGAAATTCTTGTTATTTGTTCGATTAGATATTATACGGAGTATTGAATTCAGAGAAACGGAGTTTTTGGGGAAGTTATTATCAGCTTTTCATCACCCTCCTCCGAAGCCAGATTCTGTTTTCATAGGAATCTGGCTTTATTTTTTACCCACATAATAGTCAAGATAGGCAATTACAAGGATGCTGTCCGTGTCAAGTTAGGAAAGGACACGGGCGGCATAGTACATCTTAGGAAACCATCTTAAAAATAATATTCTGAGTTCGTTCGTATTTTTTGAAACGTACTGTGTAGAATCAGCGTCTTATTTACAGAAGACGACAAAAACTCTAAAAAGGGAAAATACCACCGCTTCTTTAGAAGGAGATATTATGAAAACTATAATAACGCTGATTGTAGCTGCAGTAATTTTGTTTTTTGTTACTGGTTGTGGTCCGGGCCAGCCATTTGAGTTGGAAAGCCTGCATACGCCACAACCTGCGGCGGCAGCTCATATTGTAGCTGCCGGATGAGTAACCGATTTTTTTCAGCCGGATAAACTTCAGAAGCCGAGAGAATTTGCCCCAAGACTACATCGGCAGCAAAAGATTGATTTATTTGTCGGCTCACAAAACCAGGCGTCTTTTGTGGCTCATAGAGAGTACCAGGGATTTTTCTGAAAATAGCGTAACAAAGACCCGAGTTTGGCGTTATATTTATATAGTCGGCAATCGAATCTTGTAATCAGTGGTAATTTGTTTTGAAGGAAAGGTCTGAGAGTGAAAAAGTCCCGCATAATTATTATCACGGTTATTATAACGCTGGTGGCCGTTTCCGCAGTTTGGATATTTATTAGAATCAAAACCAGTGCTTCCCGTAAACCCACAGTTGTTCGCATCGAGAAAGCTCAGCGAGGGGAACTGATAGAGTTTGTCAGTGCTCCCGGCGAAATCGAACCCAGGACAAAGGTGGAGATAAGCGCTAAAGTTTCAGCACGGATTATAGAGCTGCCCTACGAGGAAGGAGATATCGTAACCGGCGGTAACACGGACACGAATCCGCCGACGCCGGCTTCGGTGCTGGTGCGCCTAGATGGGAAAGATTTGGAGAGCCAACTGCTATTAGCCGAGGCTAATTACTCCGCCCAGGCGGCACAGCTCGAAGTTGAAAAAGCAAGGATTTCCAGTCAGCAAGCCAATCTTATCGGCCTTGACGCTTCGCTAAAACAGGCCCAGCGTGATCTGTATCGACAAAAAGGATTGCTGGAATCGCAGGATATCAGCCAGGCCACTTTCGACCAGTCTAAATTAAAGTTTGACGAGTTCAAGTCACGATACAACTCCGCCAAACATACGCTCGATGCAGCGGAGCTGAATTTGGTGGTATTGCAACACAATATCGAGGCCGCCGGTGCCGGGGTTACCCAGGCGAAGGAAGCACTTAGCTACACGACTATAACCTCGCCTATTGATGGTGTGGTAACACGGATTAATGCCGAAGTCGGCGAGGTTGTGATTTTCGGAACAATGAATAATCCGGGGACTGTAATCCTGGAAGTAGCGGACCTCTCTACGATGCTGCTCGTTGCGCAGGTGGACGAAGCCGATGTAGGCAAATTGAGAATTGGACAGAAAGCTACGGTTTACGTTCAGACCTTTCCCGACGAGGAATTTAAAGGGGTGGTTGATTCAATTGCGTTGACACACAGGATATCGCCGTCAACCGCTACGAAATACTTCAGGACCGAGATACCGCTTGAGGGTAATGTGAAAAAGTTGTTTTCGGGCCTGACGGCGCACGTGGATATTGAGACCATCAAGCACGAAAACGTTCTTAATGTGCCAAGCCAGGCTGTGTTGGGCCGGGCTATCGATGACCTGCCTTTGGATATCCGGGAGAACTGCCCGGAGGTCGATAAAGAGAAAACGTTCACGCCCGTGGTCTATCGCTACATCGACGGCAAAACAGTGGTTACACCCGTCAAGATAGGACCCAGCAATCTAACGCATACGATAATACTATCCGGGATTACCGAAGACGACAAGATAGTGGTTGGACCATACAAAGAGCTTGAAGGCTTAAAGCACGAGAAGAAAATACGCGACGAGCGTGAAGTAGAGGCAGAGAAACAGAAAAAGAAAAAGAAAGCGGACGGCGCCGAAGTTGGGGCTGACGCAAATGATGCCGGTGATGCAAACAGTGTCGAAGAAAAATGAAAAACTAATAATTCGACTTCAGAGTGTTATACGGATTTATAAAGTCGGCGTGGAGCGTATCCATGCGCTTGACGGAATTGACCTGGAACTAAGAGAAAACGAGTATGTTGCCGTGATGGGTCCTTCCGGCTCGGGCAAGAGCACACTGATGAACGTCTTAGGTTGTCTGGACAGAGCAACTTCAGGATACTATGAGCTGGATGGAGAGGATACAACGAAAATGACTGACGCAGCATTAGCCCGTGTTCGCAATGAACGAATCGGCTTTGTTTTTCAATCGTTTGAGCTGCTCGGGCAGTTAAGCGCGCTTAAGAATGTTGAGATGCCGTTGATTTATTCAAAAGATGGCTGGTGGACTCGGCACAAACGTGCCAAAAACGTCCTTGAGAGGGTTGGGCTGGGAGACCGGATAAAACATAGGCCCAACCAGCTTTCAGGAGGAGAAAAGCAGCGCGTGGCTATCGCCCGGGCACTTGTCTGTAATCCGAGTATCCTACTGGCCGACGAACCGACCGGTAATCTCGACAGCAAAACAAGCGAGGGCATCCTGAAGCTGTTTGACCAGCTTCATCGGGAAGGCCAAACCATTATTATAGTAACCCATGAAGATTTTGTCGCACATCACGCCAAGCGAATAATCCAGATGAAAGACGGGCTAATTAGCAGCGACCTGCAGAACAACCGGAATCCACGACATAAGACCGTGACACAAAACAGTGGACAGGAGGAAAAGATATGAGAGCTTTGATACGGGCACTAATGGCTTTTGTTCGGCTCGCCTATCAGAGTGTGTATCTTGCGCTGGGGCAAATCTGGGCCAATAAGTCCAGGTCGATACTCACAACTATCGGCATTGTAATTGGTGTCGCTTCGGTAACTGCGGTTATTGCGGCTCTTACCGGCCTTAAGGCCAAAGTGCTGACTCAGGTAGAGACTTTAGGAACAAACAGCATATTTATTCAACCAAGAACTCCTGACACAGGCCCTCTGCAACATGCCTCATGGTGGACTATTCGGTTTAAGCCTGAACATTTTGATAACCTGCTCAAACACTGCCCCTCGGTCTCACAGTTCGGCCGTATGACCTGGGTCGGAAGGTACACTGTCAGCCACCGTGAGAAGTCGGTCGAAGGTGTTACTGTCCGGGGAACCGAGCCTGCCGTTCATAAAATCGACAGCCGTCCGGTTACAATCGGAAGACCACTTTCGGTCATTGATGAAATGCAGGTGCGACAGGTTTGCCTCATCGACCCCAAGTTGCGTAACGACCTTCGCCTTGACCGTGACTGTATAGGCCAGTCAATTCTTATAAGTCACAACACATTTTATATTGTGGGCGTGCTCGAAGCTCGCCCTGAAAACATATTTGGCGGAGGTAACCAGGAGAATTCCGAGATATTTATTCCTTATAAGACCAGCCTCAAGATGCAGCGTTATCCGTTCATAATGGCTATTGCCGAAAGCAAATCCGCTGAGGTTTCGGATGATGCCCTGGCCGAGATAAGTTTCTTCCTTCGCCGCACGAGGAATATAAAGCCCGGTGAACCCGACACATTCGAAGTTATGTCACTCCAAAACGCGCTGGAGACATTTAATAAAATAGCTCTTATGGTTACGATGGTGGCAGGCGGCATCGTTGGCATTTCTCTGCTTGTCGGTGGCGTGGGTATTATGAATATCATGCTTGTTTCGGTGTCGGAGCGTACAAGGGAAATCGGGCTTCGCAAAGCAGTAGGAGCTAAAAAAACTGCAATTCTGACCCAGTTTTTGATTGAAGCGATAGTTTTGTGCTTTTTCGGGGGGCTTGTGGGAATTGGTTTTGGCCATCTTCTGACCAAAGCATTAGCCAGTATCCCAAAAATTCAACTTGATATGGCATATATTCCTTTGTGGGCAATAGGCCTCTCTTTTGCGTTCGCCGGTACTGTAGGCATCTTCTTCGGAATGTTTCCGGCAATCAAGGCCGCCAGACTCGACCCTATTGAGGCACTTAGACATGAATAGAAAAATTTTGAGTTATGAGTTTTTAGTTTTGAGTTGCAACTTAAAATTCAAAACTAAAAACTTAAAACTGAACTTCTGCTCTTGTGCACTTATGCTCTTGTGCACTATTTTGACCGGCTGTGAGCAGTTTCCGGGTGATGAACAATTCTATAAAATCAAGATTGCGCCAGAGAAATTACAGCAGATCGAGACGCTTGAGCTTCAAGAGGCCAAGGCTGAAGAAAGTAACCGCCCTGATGTAAATGAGGCCCTACCCAAAGAACTTGAGCTTACCTTGGAACAATGTCGAGCCTTGACATTAGAGAATAACCTTGACCTTAAGGTCCAGCTTATCAGTCCCGCTATTGCCGCCAAAAAGGTAAGTGAACAGGAGGCTGCGTTTGAGGCAGCTTTTTTCTCCAATATGTCATACGCCAAGACCGATACACCTGTATCCACACGTCTTGATAGCTCAAAGGTGGATAGCTCCGCAATGGATCTTGGTGTTCGGGTGCCTTTGCGGACCGGCGGAACTGTAACTTTTGACCTCGCCGACTACCGTATTAAAACCAACAATGAATTCTCAATCCTCAACCCGGCTTACTATTCGGACCTTTCAGTTTCGATTAGTCAGCCGCTTCTGCGAGGTGCCGGCAAGCGTGCTAATACTCACGCCATTCGTATCGCCGAGTATGAACGCCAGATTACAGATGCTCGAACAAAACTCGAATTGATACGCGTTATTTCTGCTGTGGACCGTGTCTATTGGCGGCTTTATGCGGCCAGAAAAGAATTGGAAGTGCGGAAACAACAGTATGACCTGGCCGAGGCTCTGCTTGAGCAGGCCCGCCGGTTCGTTGCTGCCGGCGATAAGGCGCAGGTAGAGATTATCCGCACCGAGGCCGGTGTCGCACAACGGCTTGAGGCTATTATCATAGCCGAGAATAACGTGCGCGACCGGGAACGCGAACTTAAGCGGACACTTAATAAGGCAGAGCTTCAAATGCAGACACCTACGATATTGATACCTGCTACCGAGCCGGACCCCGTCCATTATGAGCTGGAAAACCAGCGATTAGTAACAACGGCGATTGACAATCGTATGGAAATGCTCGAATTGGAACTACAAATAGCTGAGGATATTAGTACCATCGATTATATGCACAACCAGGCGCTGCCTTTAGTTTCAATGGATTATACGTATAATATGAATGGCCTCGGAGCTACGAAAAATGATTCTTTTGATTTGCTTTTCGACAAAAGGTTCGAAGACCATCGATTTGGTGTTCAACTGCTTGTGCCATTGGGAAATGAGGCGGGAAAAAGTCGGCTGCTTCAGGCGTTTTATCAGCGCAGACAGCGATTGGCCACGCGCGACAGTCGCGAAGCACTTATCGAGCTTGAGGTGCTGAACGCGATTGACCAGCTTGAGGCGAACTGGCAGCGTATTTTGGCCAGCAGACAAAGGTCTATTCTGGATGGTCGGCTGTTTGAGGCTGAGAAGCGTCAGTTCGAACTCGGCCTGGGGACATCTACCGACGTACTTCGGGTACAGACGGATTTTGCCGATGCCCAGAGCGCCGAAATCCTGGCGCTGGCCGAGTATCAAATAGCACTTGTCGATTTGGCCTATGCGACCGGAACTCTACTGGGCGCTGCGAAGGTACAATGGGAACCGATTGTACCGCTAAGCAATATTCAGTAACGCTGCCGGAGGCTTATCGCCGGGCCGAATAGTGGGAGTTGAGGTGCTGAACCTGCCGGGAAGTTTATTCTTTAACTTCCGGACAGGACATAAGATAGTCTATGCAATCACTTAACTTGGCTGTTGCGACAGCGACCGCGGAGTCGGCTGCACCGTAATAGAGATTAAGCTGGTCGGTTTCTTTATAAACAATGACACCACTGGGAAATATAACATCGCCGACATCACCGATACGTTCATAAGGTGCTCTTGGCCCCAGAACCCACTCGTCACTTCGGCGTAAGACCCTCCAGGGTGAATCCAAATCCAAAAGCGCCAGCCCGACACGGTATATTGCTCCTGCGGTAGTACTGCGGACACCATGATAGAATAACATCCAGCCGTGCGGTGTTTCTATGGGCTGACAGGCCAGACCGACTCTGTGACAGTCCCAATAGGCATGCCTTGTCCTAATCAACGGCCTATGGTCGCCCCAGTGCTTCAGGTCGGGCGAGAAACTTATCCACATATGGGCCTCGCCTCGGACAATAGGGCGGTGAATCAGTGCAAATCGTCCGTTAAACCTACGTGAAAACAAACATGCATCTTTGTCTTCCGGCGGCAGCAAAGAGCCTAATCGGGCAAACGTCTTAAAATTCTTGGTAATCGCCAGCGATACTACAGGGCCGCCTTCACTGAAGGAGACATAGGTAACAGCGAATTGCTTCTGTTCTTCGAGCCAGACAATACGAGGGTCTTCCAGCCCCCACCTTTCCTCCCGAGAGCTTTGGTCGGCCTCGAGGGTGGGGGTGGGGTCAATTTTCCAGTTCGTGAACCCATCGGCACTGCGGGCGACGGTCAAATGCGAAAAGCCGCGCATATCCTCGACACGAATCAACAGCAGCACCTCTGAATTTAACTTGGCAGCCGCAGGATTAAAGACGGCGTTTGTCGGATAAGGCCAATTCTCCGGTGTCAGTATCGGATTGCCCTCATATCTCGTAAAAAGCACGTGTGCTTTTTGTTGCCGTGAAAGATCGGGCATAGTTTTCGACCTCAAAATATCAAAGGACTTATCTATATTAAAAACCAGGGGCGAAAAACCACAATTTGAAACTCAAAAGGTTCCGTTTCAGGCCCTTGGCAAACCTTACCTAACTTAATCGGCAAGATGACCGATTTTCTGTAAGTCAAACTGTGAATTTTAGATACGACGGCATAAAATTTTTCCGGCTCACCGGATATATCTAAGTAATGACGGCATATCTTCTGGGTCGCCCCTCGTCTCTGCCGGCACAGAGCACAATTCACTATTCGCTTTTTTATACTATGTTTTTTTGACTAACTGTGTTTCGTACAAGCTTTGGTACAATGGGCAGGTTTGTATAAGCTCATCGTGCTGACCCTGAGCGATAATTCGGCCATCATCCATTACCACTATCACATCTGCCGTAATAACCGTGCTGAACCTGTGCGCTATGACGAAGCTGGTCCTGTCCTGCATAATTTCCTCGATGGCTTTGTGAATTTTCGCTTCACTGTCGGCGTCAATCTGGCTTGTTGCCTCGTCGAAAATCAGGATGGCCGGATTCTTCAAAATCGCTCTGGCTATGACAATTCTTTGCAACTGCCCGCCACTAAGGCCGGAACCCTGCTCGCCGATGATTGTGTCATAGCCATCGGGCAGAGGAGAAATAAATTCGTGGGCAAACGCACGCTTGGACGCTGCAATTATTTCTTCCCTGGTTGCGCCTGGCTTACCATAAGCGATATTTGCAGCTACAGTATCATTGAACGTTACGACATTTTGCGTAACCATTCCAATCTGGCTTCGCAGACTAAATAGTGTTGCCTCGTGAATGTCCTTGCCGTCAATCAATATCTGACCGGCATCCGGGTCATAAAATCTCGGTATCAAATTTACTAATGTCGTTTTGCCTGAGCCGTTTGGCCCTACTATGGCAATATTGTGTCCCGCCTCCACTGAAAGGTTGATTCCCTTTAATACGGGGGTCTTTGAGCTTGGATAAGTAAATACGATGTCCCTGAATTCGATTTTATTTTTCAAAGGTGCAAGTTCAAAAGCGTCCGGCCTTTCCACTTCCGGCTGCCGGTCAATTACGGAATAAACGCGCTTTGACGCGGCGTTAGCTTGTTGAATCTTGTTCCACACACTGCTCGTCCGCCGCACCGAGTCCGCTGCTCCACCCAAACAAAAACACAGAGCGAAAAAGTCGGGCCCCTGCATGGTGCCCCCAAAAACCCACTGCGCACCAAATATCAACCCAACAGACCCCGCTATCATTCCAAGAGTCTCAAGTATCGGACCAGTTGCGGCGTCGATCTTCGCAATCCTGAATTGCTGCTTCAATAATTTTCGGTTGATCCCCTGAAAAATCCCGTGCTCATATTCCTGTTGGTTATACACTTTTACCACCCGTATCGCACCAATTGCCTCTCCCAGCTTGCCCAACATCCTCGCCCAGCTCTCAAGAGATCTTTTTGTAACACGCCTTATCTTCTTGCCAAGCTTGGCTAAAATAAACAATGATATCGGTGCCCCGCAC